>JADKDR010000007.1 GCA_016714535.1 Bacteroidota bacterium | reverse complement strand
ATTAAAGGGTGTTGGTGTTAGGTTGTTAGAACATGTGGAAAAGGCATCCATAGTGCCGCTTGTATTTGCACCGGGCATACTCTCTAGCTCATTGAATGAATCGAATGCCGCAATATTGGTACTATACGACCAACGGCTCATAATATATTTATATCTCCGTTTCCAAAAATACATTACACCTTCATTGGTAGGGTCACTAACATTAGAAGAAATAAATAGCTCTTTACTATTATAAGGACCATCGAAGTAATCTATTCCATTAATATTTTGGTTAAAAGTTCCAGTAGGATACAAATATTTGCGGGCATAACAGTTATCACCCCAATGCATCATCTGATACGCTCCCCCATTATTAGCATATTCTAAAGTAAGGTGTAAGTAAATTTTGGTATCCTTTGCTTTGTCTAACATTTTGTCAAGTATCCAGGCACTATATTGCCTGTTTCCATTTCTATTGTGATCCCAACCAGCTGAGATACAATATGGCGCACACTCTGGTACTGTATTGATAAATTTATCATAGACTCCAAGATGTTCATACTCGGGCAAAAATAAGGACTTGAGAAATATCATTCGGAAGAAGTTGCCTCCTGCTGCAGCGGACTGGTTAAATGCTTGCAAAAAATTATTATAATCAACTTTTAAAAATCTATTCCAATGTAAGGCAGGATTATAATTATGTCGCTGATCACACAAATTGGCACCTATTCCAAAAAAACTTGTACCATCTTCAAATTGCAGATATCTGTTATTGTTTTGATTTACCGTTAAGTATCCGTGATTATCAGGTAAAGGAGGGTCGCAAATAAATGTTAAGCTATTGAATGTAAGTGGAGGGAAAGTGATTTGGCTACTCTTGGGTGCCGCTAATTCCATAATTGCGGTCCAGGGTATATTTGCATCATCTTTATCAGGAGCGAATCGTACTCTCCAAAAGTAATCATAAAAAACATGTGTTAAATCTTCTTCAGGTTCGCTGTTGAGATTTACACCCCATTTTGACTCACGCATAAAGAAACCATATTTAATAATGGAAGTACCATCAGGCCTTTTAAAAGTAGCCTTAAACAAAAGGCTATCATCCGCATAAGGATTTAAATCATCTGCGGGAACCGATTGCCCGTTGTAATAATGGAAAAAAAATGCATCAACCCCAGCTTTATAGGCATCAGGCAATTTAAATCCCAACTCAAGTTTCTCCCACTTATTCACATGTACCATACCATCATTTGGGTTAACAGCTTTGTGAGGGTAACAAATAATTGCTTCAGGGTTCCCCATAGGTTCTATATGTGCCCAAAAAAAATGTTCGGTGTTTTGATTAAGGGCACTTACTTCGAATCCAGGTAATAAAGTTATTTCCCCTTCAGCCTTGTACTCCACTTGAGCATTACCGGTAATTACAACTGGTTGGGATTCCAAATTCGTACAAATTAAATCATCAATTGCGGTAATCAACTTAGGTGAACTAAGCGTGATGTTACTAATTATAAGTGGCGCAGGCTGCTTAACTTGTGCATCAAGTTTATCCACTAGTGCTAAAATAAGCAACACAAAAATTATTTTTTTCATGGTAGCAAATTATTTTGTTTGTTGAATATTACTAACCTCAATTATTTTTTTTTCTAATAAATCAATCCTTTTGTTTTGTTCTATAAGGTACAAAGTCAACTCTTCAATTTTTTGCAAAAGCAATCTATTGGTTTCACCAAGTTCAATTCCCTCTTCCTCAACTGTATCAGCATTTGGTATCAAAGGCAAGTGTTTGTTTTCTTCAATAAATTTTTCTAAGCATTGCAAAGACATTAACTGGTAATTAGTGTCAAAAACAAAATCTGGCCAGGGACCAGTACGTACTTTAATTTCACGGGCGCCTATTTTGCCTTCTACTATAAGTTTATAATTATTATTAGCAGTTGGTATGGTACCAATACCAACATCTCCTGTGGTATTAATGGAAACTACAGGAAGAGTATTATTTATATTCGAATAGATGTGACTATTACTGTGTTATCAACCCCTAGACCAACTGAATATAAGCTATTTTTTGCCCAAATAGTTGACTTGTTATTTGTGGTATTCCAAAGGCAGATATCTGCATCCCCTGTATTTTCTTGAACAAACAGGTTACTAAGTGAATAATTAGCATTGCTGAACATATCCACACTTCCAATAGAAACTTTTCCATTATCATCGATATAGAAATTCTTCTTACCTTTTGATTCGTTCCAAACAAAAAAAATTGTTGTTGCCATCTGAGTTAGCATCGACTCCTATAGCCCATTTATCATTTCCCTGATGTTGAAATTTGATTTGACTTTTAAAAATGGAGTTATTATTTCTATTTAGTATCAATCCGCTATGATTTTGGTCATGTCTAATTTCGAGAGGCGCATTAGGCGCATTTGTTCCTATTCCAACATGCCCTTCCACAATAAGTCCATTGGATGGCGCACTATTATTTGATGCAAAGTTCATTCCTATACTTAAATTGCCTGCTATTCCGGTCAAACTTTGAGGAGTTGTCGTACCGATACCTACCTTAACAGGTAAGCAAGTAAAAAGCGTAAGTGGGTTTGTAAGATTTAGCCATATAGGACTTGGAAATCCGCATGGAGATAATTTGTTATCCACATTCGCAGAATTAATTTCACCATTATTGTCAACAAATAAGCCTCCGGGAATACCTGATAACGATGATAATTTTATACCTCCATTATTAATCAATCTAAGTCTTTCGGTACTGTTCGTTTTAAATACCAAATCAACATTATCAGTGGTGCCAATAAAATTTGCATTGGGACTCGAATTTACATTCCCGTACATAGTCCAATCGCTTCGCTCCGGTTGGCTAATATCAGTCCGAGCTATATTTATCTGACATCCATTTTGATCGGTAAGCTCAGCTTCAATAGCACCAGCACCAAGGCTTGTTCGGTTAATGTTAGTATTGCCATCATCCCATAAAGCTGTATAGGGAGCGGTGCCTCCGTATATGGTTACCGTTACACTACCGTTGTAACAATTGTAGCAACTAACATTATATCCATTCGGAAATTCATACACCTGCAATTCATAGTTAAGTTGTTCTGGTTCGATTAATGTAATTTCTTTAACAACAGAATTTAGTGCCGCATCTCGCACAGTAAGGCGATAATATCCTGCCGGAAGTTCAATTGCATTGGGACTAGTAAACCCATTACTCCAATTATACGTGTAAGGTGGAATACCTCCACTAACAGTTACATTAATACTTCCATCCTGTGCCCAAGCAACTGATGTTATTACCATTATAATTACTTGGGGTTAGCGTTACATTCATTTGTGCAAAAGTGCAGCGCGCGGTAATAATCAAGAATGCAATTAATAGTACTGATTTAGCAAGTCTTAGTTTGAACTTTGAACTTTGAAGTTTGAAGTTTGAAGTTTGAAGTTTGAAGTTTGAACTTTGAGTTGTGTGGCATGACTTTCTGTTTTTAAAATTTAAGGATACGTAAAGTTATTGAATAATCTTATTACATTTTGCAATAAGATAAAAATATTTTCTCAGTAAAAAAATTAGTATACTTAAGCTTCTCAATCAAAGTAATAAATGAAGAGATAAAAGTGATGAGTTGAAATGAAAAATTTGCTTTCCGATATAGCATCTCTCGATAATTAATACAAAACTCAATGCCCCCTGCTCAATCAACTTGACACAAGGGGCTTGCAGCGCATGGCTATGCTTAATTTAATTTTTAACAATAAAGAGGAAGTTAATGTTTTACTATTCGCACAAGCAGATAATGGAATTTCCGCATAAGACTTTTGTTGTTTTTTGCACAATTAATCATTTTCTATTTATACTATAAACAACACCTGATGAAACTTGTATAAAATGATTAATTGACTTGCCCTGGCAAGTGCCAATATTTTCACTTATCGCAAAATTAACCCCCAAATTTTTAAAAGCAAAGAATGTATATGTAAATTTTATTCCACCATAAATTTGAAACCTTGGTTTGTTTGTTACACTCAGATTGTATTCTTTATTGTCAGGAATGGTTTTAATAGTTTTTATTGAAGATAGCGATGTTATTCCTAAAATATTAATCCCTAAGGAGAATTGGCTATTTGGCCCATAATAAAAAACACGGTCAATTGAGCTCGAAAAATTAATCCATGTGAATTTATATTTATAGTAATATGACGATTCAGTGTTCGGAAGTAGGGGGTTAGAATGTAATTTATTTGCTGATCTATACCAGGAGTAATCAACTAAAAAGCTTAAAGATATTTTTTTTAAATTTTTTTCTATACCCAAAGAAATTCCTTTAGGTTTAAGTTGAGGTTTTGTATAGCATGTTTGCATGCCATATGTAAAAGCAATTTTGTAGGTATAATATTTGTCTTTCGCATTGCAAACAAAACAGAAAAAAACAAACAAAACAGTACAGTTTATTTTACTCATTCGTAATAATGATTTTTTTTGAATCAAAGAGCCCTGATCCGAATACTACTTTACAGATGTAATTCCCATTAGCTATGTTATTTTTATGAACAGCGACCTTATTTATACCTATACTAAATGAACAATTTTGCTCTAATAATTTTTTACCAGTACAGTCAAATATTTCAACTAACCCAGAACTAACCTTACTTGAAAAAATACTAATATTGATATGGTTGTCATATGAACTATTAACAAACAGAATACTATCAGTCGAATAAACTGAAGCAAAGTTATATTGCTTTTGAACAGTACTATTTGAATTTACTTTATGAGAAGATCCACAATAGCCAATCCAAGCTCTGAATAAAGCTCCTGATTGTACTTTGAATCCTGGCTCCAAATAAATATTATTTCCTGCTACAAAAGTAACATCAGACCCATTAGAAACAATTACGTCACCTTGAGGGCCAGTCGTAACATTTTCACCAGCCCATATATCATTTACTACATCTGTTCTATAAGTTACACCTCAGTTAAAAATATAGTCTTGATAATATTTATCATACTCACAACATGAAAAGCCAGAATTAAAGGGTATATCAGTTACAGGTGGTATATGAACAGGTTGCCCATTAAATCCATTACTATAAATGTGAAAATTAATCATTGTACCACCAGCATTACAATTCCACATTTCAAGTGTAGCTGCGTAAAGATCGCTTTGAACCCCATTGCCGTAATCATCTTCACCATTCCAATTAACAAACCATGGATATGGAAATCCGTTTGGGTTAAACTCGTAAAAATTATATAATGGCGCACCGAATGAATTATAAATAGTTAATCTGTATGCTATTGCATTATCAATCTGAATACTCATCGGATGAACATTTGGAATACATGCCATTGATTGAATTTGTTGATTAGGGTCTGGATCCAATACAATTGCTGGTAAGTTTATTTTACAAGAGTGTAAACAATAAGGCTCCTCGGTAATTGAAACATCATCAATATAGTAATATGCTTCAGGTAACCAAGTTGTATCACCTATAACTGGTACATGAACTTTCTGTCCATTTATTCGATCGAAAACACCAATGGTAAGATATTGCTCACCACCTTGCGCTATAAAAGTATTTTCTATTAAATCCCACCCGTTATCATTAGTAAAAAGATTATATGTACTACCAAACTTGCCACCAATTACTTGGGGAGTATAAGGCACATTTAAAATTCCCCAGTAATTAGCTTGAGAAGTTTGCAAGGGAAAATGTGTTAATATCGCAGAAATACAATTATTGTAGTATAGGCTATAATCTGCATGTGAAACATAAAATTTAATCCTATACTGCATCTATGCAATAGAGGTTTTTTAGCTGAACTTGTAAGTATTTTTGGGCGTAGGGCCATCTATTAAACTCAGGATGTCCAGGAATAGGCGGCTTAAAATGGAACAATTGCTACATATGCATCACTTGTGCGAGGAGATTGTCCAAATTCATTATTTGGTATATTCACATAAGTATTATTATTATTTGCATTTTTATGTAAATAATCCGTCAGATCCAATATGATTTTTCGGGATATACCAACTATATACACAAGGAATTGTTGAAGATGTGACATAGGTCTGCGTAGGAATACATGAACAATCTTCAAAACTTGGATTTGGAACAAGATTTTCAAAACACTTGGCTGATACATTTGACAAAAATACAATTTTTGAAATGCTCAGAAGAAATAGTGTTATAAACAATTTTACTCATTTTTAATAATTTTTTAGAATTAAATTGAAATCAGGTTATTTGAGTTTTTTTAATAAATCTATCTCCTTATTAAGAGCAATAATATATAAGGTTAATTCTTCGATCTTTTTTAATAGCTGAACATTGTTTGTGTGTAAATTATAACCTGAATTTGAATCAATGTCCTTTGCCGATGATATATCCGGTAAATGTCCATTTTTAGCTATAAATAATTCCAAATCATTCAATGACATTAATTTATAACTTGAATCAAAGACATAATCAGGCCATCCACTACCATTTGTTATGATAATTTCTCGAAACCCTCCTTTGCCATGAACTACTAGCTGATATCCTGCCCGGAGGGCATCCAATACCAACTTCGCCATCAAGACAAGTATCGCTATTTACATGAAGATTTACATTTAATCCACTGTTAGCATTAATATCTAATCTTTCTAATTGGGTATAGCCCGCAATAATTTATATGCGCCAATTCCTGTGACTCCAATGCTTACCTGCGCATTTAAATCAGCTTGTATAATATTTCCATTTTCGCGTCCAACCGTTTACATTACTTGAAAAAAAAAAAAACACCTTCCGCATTTAAAAAATTTATTTGGATCATTAGTAATTTGCGGACCTACATCCAAGGTGCCATCATACCTTGCAATAACGATTGCATCTTTTGATTATTTGACTTTAATTCTTCGGAACGTATAAACCATTTACAGATAACTTATGGTAACTATTTAGACTTGGTGAGCCTCCAATGCCAACATTTCCTTCGTTGTCGACAATAATGCCATCAAGCCAAACAATATTATTGTTATTTATGTTGCTCGAAGTTTTAATTTTTATTCCTCCGTTATCATCGAAATAAATTCCACTCGAAGGTAACGAATTGTTTATCCTTTTATCACCAGAATCCCAATGATAGTTATATCCAATTACTTTATTACCCCCATCATGAAATGTCCATAAATCACCAATTTGCATTTTTTCAAGTGGATTGGTTAATCCAACACCTATTTTTCCTGAATTAACTATCATGTTTCCATCAAAAAATTATGTCAGCATGACTTAAGGAATTTATACTAAGAGTTTTCGTTGAATTTAGTTGGGTAGTTGAAGAATTAACTTCAATATCGAATAGATTTTGCATATTAGCATCAATCACTCTTAATTCTGAGGCAACTTCAATTTTTTCGATGGAGTTGTTGTTCCAACTCCAATTTTATTTTGAGTAATATACATGTGAGTATTAGCATTTATGCCAATTGCAAGATCATGATTAGTACAAGTTCCAAAAAACAATGGATTAGAAACGCCTTGAGCAGGAAACCAATTTCCACCAACAAACCAAGTTTCAATTGATGAAGTTTGGCAAGGTTTTGAATAAGACCCAAGTGGAATAATATTTCCCAAATAATCAACTGACAATACTCTATTACCAATGCCTGCCAAGTTGTTAATGGCAATCATTCCATTAGATTTTATCCTTAGTGCTTCTAAATTATTTGTCTGGAAAAATCAAATCCTGATTATCTTTGGTTCCAATAAAATTATTAGTAGGATTGGAATTTGTGTTCCCATTCATCGTCCAGTCACTACGCTCTGGCTGGCTAATTTCAGTTCTTTCGATGAAGGCTTTACAGCCATTTAGGTCAATAATTTCAGCTGCAATAATCCCCGCACCAAGGCTTGTTCGGTTAATATTAGTATTGCCATCATCCCATAAAGGTGTATAGGGAGCGGTGCCTCCATATATGGTTACCGTTACGCTACCGTTGTAACAATTATAGCAGCTAACATTATATCCATTCGGAAATTCATACACCTGCAATTCATAGTTGTTGTTCTGGTTCGATTAATGTAATTTCTTTAACAACAGAATTTAGTGCCGCATCTCGCACAGTAAGGCGATAATATCCTGCCGGAAGTTCAATTGCATTGGGACTAGTAAACCCATTACTCCAATTATACGTGTAAGGTGGAATACCTCCACTAACAGTTACATTAATACTTCCATCCTGTGCACCAAAGCAACTGATGTTATTACCATTATAATTACTTGGGGTTAGCGTTACATTCATTTGTGCAAAAGTGCAGCGCGCGGTAATAATCAAGAATGCAATTAATAGTACTGATTTAGCAAGTCTTAGTTTGAACTTTGAACTTTGAAGTTTGAAGTTTGAACTTTGAACTTTGAGTTGTGTGGCATGACTTTCTGTTTTTTAAATTTAAGGATACGTAAAGTTATTGAATAATCTTATTACATTTTGCAATAAGATAAAAATATTTTCTCAGTAAAAAATTAGTATACTTAAGCTTCTCAATCAAAGTAATAAATGAAGAGATAAAAGTGATGAGTTGAAATGAAAAATTTACATTACGATACATCACTACGCTAATTAATACAAAACTAAATGCCCCCTGCTCAATCAACTTGACACAAGGGGCTTGCAGCGCATGGCTATGCTTAATTTAATTTTTGCTGTGACGCAGGAGATTTTTTTAAAGCATTTTTTGTAGACAATATTACTCTACTATTTGCAATCTAAATCCTTTACCAGGTATGTTGATGATATCAACTCCCGGATCATTTTTCAAATACTTACGTAGCTTAGTAATAAACACATCCATACTGCGTCCTGTGAAATAATTATCGTCTCCCCAAATCGCTTTCAGTGCTTTTTCGCGAGGCATTACATCATTCTTATGTATGCACAACATCTTCAACAAGTCTGCTTCCTTTGGCGATAACTGATGCTTTTCTTCCCCTAATTTTATTTCACGTGTTTTATAATCAAAATTATATTTCCCAATTGAAAAATCATTTTGATCATGCATGATAAAACTTTCGCTTGCACGCTTAAGCAATGCTTTTACTTTTAGCAAAAGCACATCTGAGTCAAATGGTTTGGTGATATAATCATCTGCACCATGCTGAAACCCATTAATCATATCTTCTTTCATGCTTTTGGCAGTAAGAAATACGATAGGTACATTGGCATTATGATGGCGAATTTCTTTCGCAAGTGTAAAACCATCTTTTTTTGGCATCATCACATCAAGCAGACATAACTCATATTTGTGTTTGTAAAATGCATCGAGACCCTCATTGCCATCACGCGCCAGGGTTACATTGTAGTCGTTTAGTTCCAGATAATTTTTTAGCACATTGCCAAAGTTGAAATCATCTTCTACCAATAAAATTTTTTGAGCTTTACTTCCCATGTTTTTATTTATTTTATGAAACTAGTGTTTCGTTAGTTATGTTTTTTTCTTCGGATACATTATTTGCACTTAGCGGCAATATTACTGTAAAGGTACTTCCTTTATCGGGTGCGCTTTCAACATTTATAAACCCCGACATATCATCCACAATGGCCTTTGCATAACTTAATCCCAAACCAAAACCTTTTACATCATGCAGGTTGCCGGTTGTGGCCCGGTAGAATTTATCGAATATTCTTTTTTGTATATCACTATTCATGCCCATACCATTGTCTTTAATGCTTATAAGAAGCGAGTCACCGGTGTTCCACATTTTAATCTTTATATCGGGCTTTACCGGAGCATATTTTATGGCATTATCAATTAAGTTATTTAGCGTATTGCCAAAGTGCGTAATATCTGCAGACAGAAAATAATTTTTAGCCTCATTGATGTATGTTATCTTGCCTTCTTTTTGTTCCACCTGCAATTGTACCGACTGTACAATGTGTTCAAGCAGGTCGTGCACATTTACCGTTTCGTAACTGTACTTAACTTCACCTTTGTCTATCTGAGCCATCTGCAATACTTTGCTTACCTGCTTATTCATACGTTCGTTTTCCTGTTTTATTATATCCGTGTAAAAGGACATTTTTTCGTGATCAGAATAAACACGTGGGTTTTTAAGTGTATCGGTAGCAATCCCTATGGTAGCAATCGGAGTTTTAAACTCGTGTGTCATGTTATTGATAAAGTCATTCTTTATATCAGCAAGTTTCTTTTGTCTGATAATGGTGTGTATGGTGTAAAATATGCCAAGTATTACAATCAAGGTAAGTACAAATGAGCATAGTACCAATGGCCACAATGTTGCAAAAATGTAATTTAGTTTACCATGAAAGTTTACCACCAGCATCTCAGGCGATGCAAAAAGTTTATTTGGAAAGAGATGAACGCGGTACTTTGAATTTTGCAACTCGGTAATTTCTTTTTTGCTTTTTGAATACGTAATCGTGTTGGAGTCTTCATTAACTACACCATAATTAAATTGCAGGTCAATGCCGTTTTCGATGAAGTCGGCAGCAAGTGTCTGTTGTAATTTATTAGTATCTATCCGCTGCCATATAGCTAACGTATCCTGACCAAACTTGCGATTCATTTCGATTAACACCTTACTAACTTTATCAATTTTATCGCGCATCTGGAACTTATATTCATCCTCAACAGAGCTTCATGATTTTACAGGTTCAGTGTGTGTAATGCTTTGTATACGCTTGTCATTTACCCGAAGCGATAAGGCCGGCCAAAACGTGGTGCTATCATACTCTTGTATGATTCGTTTAATTCGTTTGCCATCCTTTATTTCTTCCATTACCAGTTGCTTGCCTGTGCCTGAACTAAGTTTCGATTTACCATAATCCGTTCCTTGTTGTTCATAAAATTCGAGGTCATCATCTATGCCTATTTCGTTTACTATGGCCGTATCATGGAATAAATCAATCGTGTCTTCTTTTATTAATCCCACTTCTGACATCAGCTTATAGGTTTCGGCATAGTCAATTTTTTCTACCGTTTGGTTCATGGCTGAAGATACCATTTGGTCAAACTGCTGTTCTTTAAGTTGAAAATCGTGATTAATCCAATAAGCCTGCAATGCTATCAAACCAAGTAATGCCGAACACATAATGACAATAATGGCATTGAATACGGATTTGTTCATTAATGAGAAACTCTGGTTCATAGATTGATATTACAACGTAAAATTACATTCTTCATAATTGTTAAAATGTATATTAACCTAAGATTAACAGCACTTTGTAAGGAACTTAACACAGGGGTGTAACAATCAAAAATATTTTTGTGTCTAAGTTATTAAATTATCAAAACCTAAAGTTATGCGTAAATTTCTATTTTTAGTAGCGGGTGCAGTGTTGTCACTATCACCTTATATCAAGGCACAAGACGATGGCAATAAGCAAATTCATGTAAAAATTGAAAGAGAAGTAAACGGTAAGAAAACAAAGATTGACACTATCCTAAGCAGCGAGTCTGAATTTCAAAAGTTTATGAAGGAGCAGGAGCTTGAAAATGAGCATGCATCAAGTGTAGATGTAGATGTAAGCACCGAGGCGGTGCAAAGGAGATTAGAAGAAATGGAAGAGACCTTGCACGAATCATCTAAAGACCTAAAGAAATTTAGTCGCGAGCTGGAGGTTGAATTGAGCAAACTTAAAGATGGATTAGATATCGATATTAATGGTAGGCATTATGAGTTTGACTTCGATATTGATACCGAAAAAATGAAAAGGATAGAAGAGGAAGCTTTGCGGGCTTTTGATTTTAATATTGATACCACTGGCGAAGGCTTTAGAATAAATTTTGATTACAAAGGGTTGTCGCCTGAAGCGGAGCGAGACCTGAAAAGGAATATTGAGCAAGCTGAAAAGGAAATTGAAAAAGCGATGCGTGAGTTGGAACAAGGCAACATGCGTATACACATCGACATAAATGATAGTAAACCCAAGCAACATATTAAAGAGGAAAAAACCGTTGTTACAAAAAGCAACAAAAATTCAAAGTCAACAACAAGTAGCTTAATGATCAGCGTTTATCCCAATCCAAGCAAGGGAGATTTTACGATTGAAGCTACCTGTCAGAGTAAAAATGATTTGTCAATGGAAGTAGTAAATGCTCGTGGGCAAATGGTGTGGATGATACAACAGGACGGCTTTGAAGGAAAGATGAATCAAGACCTCAAGTTGGGAGCCATGGGCAAGGGAACATATACACTCACCGTTAAATTCGGTCGTAGCAAGCAAGTTCAAAAACTGGTAGTAGAATAATCTGCTACAAAGGTTTTGTTGCAAGAATGGCGTAAACTAAAGGCATTTTATCACCCACCGATGCAATTTGGTACCTGCCTTTTTCTGTTTCCATCATGTCGGGAAGTATATTGTAGGGCGAGTAATCGTATTCCTGCAACACCTCAATTTGAAGCCCGCATTTAATAAGGCTATTTATAACTTCGCTTAAGGGGTGATTCCAGGTAATACTTGTTGTTTCTATGGCAGCATTTTTATCAGCATAGGTACCGTGTTCGGTTTCAACAATCGCTTCTTTATTGAAGTAGCTGTATTGAATGTACTTGAAAGCATTATCGAAAATCCAAACCAGTGGATGAAATTCAACGAGTAGGAATTTGCCGCCTGGCAACAAGAAGTGGTTAATCACCTGCGCCCATTTAGTAAGATCGGGCAGCCATCCTATGGTGCCATAACTTGTAAATACAATATCGTATTGCTCATTGTGTTTAGCCGTAAGCGAGTAGATATCTGAAAGCAGAAACTGTGCATGGCTTTGAGTTTCAGCAGCCAATTTAGTTGCTTGCGAAATAGCAGCATCGCTGAGATCAACCCCGGTAACTTGCGCGCCAAGGCGCGCAAGCGAAATGGTATCCATACCAAAGTGGCATTGAAGGTGAAGTATTTTTTTATCTGCTATATTTCCTAATAACTCTAGCTCAATACTATTTAGCGAACTTTGTCCATTCTTAAATCCGGCAACATCATAAAATTTTGAATCGAAATGATGTGCCGTGCGCTCATTCCAAAGTTGTTTGTTTACAGTTAAATAGTTTTCTTTTTCTTCACTCATGTGTTCTTTTGCAGAAGCAAAATTTAATTGGTATCCATCATTTTAAATACCTCATCAAGTTTGGGAGTTAATATGACTTCTATCCTACGATTCTTTTTGCGGGCATCTGCACTTGAACCTATATCAATCGGATTATATTCCCCTTTGCCGGCAGGTGTAAGTCGCATAGCATCTACCTTACTATCCTTTAAAATGGCACGCACAACGGAGGTTGCACGAAGTACACTCAAGTCCCAGTTATCTTTAATAGCACCACCTTTAATAGGCACGTTATCGGTGTGCCCTTCTATCAATACATTAATGTCAGGATTTTCACCTAGCAATTTTGAAAGTTCTTTTAATGCAAGCAAGCCATTTTTATCTACCGTGGTGCTTCCAGATGCAAACAGCAGGCGTTCTTCCAGCGATACATATATTTTTCCATTTTTTTGATGAATGGTCAAGCCGTTATTATTATATCCGGCTAAGGCGGTGGTTACTTTGTTTTTTAGCGCTGCTACAGCACTATCTTTGCGTGCAAGTGCCGCTTGCAATTCATACACTTTTGCTTCTTTTTCTTTTAGTCGCGCGTCCGCTTCGTTAAGTGTTTTTTCGTTAGCATCCAACGATTTTTGTTTTACATTCAAATCACTTTCTAATTTTCGTAAAGCATCTTCTTTGCGCAGTAAATCCTCGCGCGTTAGGTCAAGAGCGGTTAATGCTTTGCGAGTTTCCTCGTCTTTACTGCGCGATAGTTTTTCTTCGTTTTGTACAAGCTTGTCATAGCTCTTAGTAAGTTCTGAGTACAGATTGTTTATGCGCGACATGGCTAGGGCCTGATCGCTCGTATCTTTTTTTAATCGTGTAATAGCCAAATCTTTTTCTGCCACCTGTTGCTTCAACTCCTTAGTTTGTGTTTCATATTCAGCATATTGGGCTTTGAGTCTCGAATTTTCTTCTTCGCAGCGGTCGCGCCTCGATTGTAAATCTTCAAATTGTCGCTGTGGTACGCAACCACAAAGTATTGCCAATAAGGCCACCAGCGTGAGTTGTTTTATCTTTTGCATTTGTTTGTTACCAATCATTTTTACTGATTTTTTGTTTTTTTATTTATTTCAAAGGTACCATTTGCTTTAGGTCGTGCATATACCGCTTGCCTTAATTTGTGAACATTCAACGTTTAAAAGAAATTTGACCAATACTTTTAGTATCCAATCATTCGTTTGATATATTTACAAAAAAGTTGAGTATGGAATCGCTTAGTTCAAACTGGATAACCGAAAAGCATATTGATTTTGAATATAAAAAATATATGTTGCTGGCTTACCTGCAATATGTTGGCGAGCGTTTTAACGATACCGAGTTATTCCCACACCTAAGTAGCCTCATAGAGCATTATCGAAATGTGCAAATGATAAAAAACAATAAATTGCAATTTCAAAAACAAACACCCGAACAATTAACTGGCTTCGATTTATCAACTTTTAAAGCGCTATATGAAAAAATTAGTTTCGATAATGAAGTTATGAATGAAATTGAATTGATAATTAATTTTTCAATACCACAGTTTGAGCAGTACATGGCCGAAGGCAAAAAAATATATGAAATCATAGAAAGCAAATTGCAAATAGGACCGGTGGGTGTACTGCCTATCAATACATTCGAAGGATATATGTTTTTGAGTAATGGTGACACACGCGAAACGCGTGTGTATTCGTATCAGGTTTCTATTTTTGAACATCATCAGGAAAAATATCGTGGTATACACACCACTTACGTATGCAGTTATGAACGAACCCTTACTAATTCGTTTGAAAATATAAAACTTGATTTGTTGCGGCAGTTTAAGCAACTTCCTAATCCAGCTACTTTTTTAGTTTCAAGTAAATTGTGCATTCCTATCGATGCAACTTTGTTGCCCATGGCCAAGCGAATGCTTATTCGTTGTGTATCATCAACCTAGGGTGTAAAAATTCATGATTTTTGAGGTTTTGTCTATGTTTTCTTCCTGAAAAAGTGATAATTATCATACACTAATGTAGTTTAATAAATTAGGTAAAACAGTTTTTTTTTTCTCTCTTTGCACCCTCATTTTAATTAAATTATTCTAATGTCGTTAGCGTTATTGATTTTCTTTTTTTCACATTGGTTTCTGTCCTTATTTTTCCATACTGCCTTTTTGCACCGTTATGGCTCGCATGGCATGTATAAAATGGGACCGCGCACCGAGAGGGTATTTTATTTTTTAACATGGTTTTTTCAGGGCTCTTCGTATTTGATTCCGCGTGCCTATGCAGTAATGCACCGCATGCATCACGAGTATAGCGATACCAAACAAGATCCCCATTCACCACATTTTTTTAAGGACGTTTTTGGTATGATGATTCATACCAAAAAGATTTATAATGATTTTGTAACAGGCAAGCGCTCACCCGATTCGCAATTTGCTGCCAACCTCCCGGTTTGGGCTAAGTTAGACGCCTTCGGAGACCACCGCTTCACAAGAGTTGCTTGGGGCGTGATATATAGTCTTGTTTACTTTTATTTTATCATTTATCATGGAGCATCGCCTTTCTGGTTATTATTACTTCCTATTCATTTTTTAATGGGCCCAATACAGGGAGCTACCGTTAATTGGTGTGGTCATAAGTATGGTTATAGTAATTACGAAAATCATGACCATAGCAAGAACTCAGAGCCATGGGGAATTATTCTGATGGGCGAGTTGCATCAAAACAATCATCACATGTATCCGCAAAGTTTAAACTTTGCGCAAAAATGGTGGGAGTTTGATATTACCTATCCGGTTTTAAAAGTTTTGTCCTGGTTAGGGATTATACAAATAGTGAAAGTAGAAAAGTAACAAGTCATTCAATATAAGGGTAGTCGCTTCAAACGAAGCGGCTTTTTCATATCATCGGTAGTCATTACCAAGTAAATTTTGTTTAAAAGGAAAATTGCAGAGAATTGAGGAAGGCCCTGAAAAAGGGCAGATTAATTTTAATTTTTAAAAGAAGGCGAATAATAACAAATACTTACTCCTTTGTTTGTATCCTTGAGATTGAAAAAGCTATAAAAGCTGTTGGTATTACATTTTTGGTTGAAAATAATTATTTGACCATAGTAAATTAAGTAAAAATTTATTCTATACTTTTACCATAACAGATTCTTAATTATAACATCTAATTAATTTATGAAATGAAAAAAATTAATCAACTTGCTGAATTTAATTTAGCACACAGCACACAGCACCAGTAAACTAAAATCACACAAGTACTACAAATATTATATTGTTTTGGTAATTATGTGTTTAACTAAAATAGGTATTGGGCAAACATGGACGCAGTTGGGGCTTGGTGCAGGTGGGCAATGCCGATCTGCATATGCCGAGTATTTTGCAGCAACGGCACACTACGAAGTTTACCTTGGTAGCGATGTTGCAGGGGTTTGGAAGGCCGACAATATAGCTGCAGCCGGGATTCATGATGTAAATAATTACCAGTATAATTATATCAGCAATCATGAAATAATGAGACACACTAACAAATTTCTTAATCCATCCTATACATCAACTAATAATGTTAATTACTTGTTTGTGTGTAATATTAGTGGCATTCATCGCATTACCATGGATAATACAAATCCTAATATCCAACAGATTTTATCACTTGAAAATAGTTGGGTGAGCGATATTTTTTTTGGAGAGAAAAACGTTGATGACAGATTAGTTTATTTTACTACTGGCAACACGCGGGTATTTGATGATCAAGGTGGAAATTTTAAGGATAATACTATTCACGATATTTATTGGGGCAATTTAAATGATACAGAAGACGATATTGCAATTACAGGTTCCCTTGAATTAGGTGGTTTTCTTATTGGTGACGAAGAGCATGCTTATTGCTTGCAAGTACTAGAAGGTGCTGCAACTTATATAAATACTGACGATAGAATTTTAGTAGGGTCGCAATATGGACTGCATGATTTTAAACCTACTACTGGAGCAAACGGACCAATACTTGGGCCTAGCGGAATAAGTCCATATCAAGTGACATCAATCTTACCTATTACAGGAACTACAACAGCTTTAGTTACAATTTACAATAGCGGTGTGTTTGTATATGACTACACAAATCCAATTGGGGTATGGGGAGCTAATTTGATAATTAAAGTAGATTATCATCGTAAAAACAGTTACGCAGCCACTCCTCTAACTTCTACAAATTTTATTGCTCCATTATTCACTCAGTTGAGACAAATACATGATGCTAACGGAGGCATTACCGGATATCTATTATTTAACGAAAGAGATGATTTTGAACAAAATAGTAACGTATATAATTATGGAATTTTATATTCACCTGCTGGAGCTAATAAGTTACCAACTGGTAATTGGGAAAGCGTAAATACTGATAACAACCAAGGTGCAGGTGCAAATGAACATGATTGGGGATGGAATAAATCTTCAAGGCCATGCAGCAATATAAACAGTAATTTTATTGTTGATGATGTAAATAATAACAGTACCTTATTAGTAGGTAAGCAAGGTAACATTTTTGTTTCAAAGGCTGATGTAACTGGCAGCGACACCCACTTCCAGCAAATTTACACACATACCAATGCTGCCAACACAAACCAATGCAACAATACTGCAACCTCGTATCAACATCTTGGCTATGTAAATACTGCCGCACAAAGCATATTTCCCGACAATAATTCTCTATTATGGATTAGTGAGCGCGATAGGTTATTTTCATATTCAAAAGATAATGGAGATAATTTTAATCAAGTTACGCAAGCTGCAACTTGCGTTAATATAGATCCATCAATGGCTGTACCAACTAATTGCGCTAATCCTTCTAATTGGGATTTATTAGATTGCTTTGTAATTGCTCAAAATCCTTTTTCAAATAATAATGATGTATACGCCACAGTAAATGAAGACAATACTAATTCTGAAAGGTCACGTGTGCTAATAGCTACAAATATTACGCCTAACAATCCGATTCAATTTAATGCAGACAATACTGTTGGATTATGCACGGGTACTATAGAAAAAATACTTTTTACATCAGCTACAACCTATATCATATTAGTAGATGAAGCCACTGTAAGGCGATTAAGATACTATGATGGTGCAGATTGGGTTGACTTTGTCATTGCTGGAGGTGGATTACAAAACATAACAGATGCTATACTAAGTCCCGATGCTACTAGATTGTTTATTATTAGAAGTGGAGGGGCAAATAGCGAAATTGTAATGGCAAACATTTTGCCTAATAATCCAAACTTAACTCCTATTGGCCCGAGTATTTCCTCAACAGATTTATTTTATAAAAACTTGGTTGTTTATCCATATAACAACGGCACAAACTACAGGGTAATTGCGAGTGCAGAACATGGGTCATCAAATAATGCTGATTGCTTGTTTCATGTATATAATAGCAATGCAACAACTTTGTCGGCTATCAGTATTGGGAATACGTGTGCAGGTAGTAATCCCACGCCATCAAATATATTTAGTAGCTTGATAGATGTAGCACATGCTGATAATCAAGATGGTGGTGTAACCTCGTTAGATGTAAATACTAATTTGCATACGTTATATGTTGCAACAGGAGGATTGATTGGTACTCAGTATAGAACTCATTTGTATAAAGGCAATTATGATGAGGCTACTGGTGATATTGATGCCTGTTGGGCTGAGATTACCGGCAACTTGCCAAACAAAGCTATACAATGTTTTAGCACAAGCCAAGCTACTATTAATAATGAACAACTTTACGCTTGTGTTCGTGGGTTAGGTGAATGGCGCAATACGATAAGCACCGTTATTGGTAGCTCAACAGTTAATAGTAATGCAGGATGCATAGGTGGTTCGGCAGGAAATGTAACTATAACTCCATTGCAAGGTGAAGCACCATATTCAATAATATGGTCAACCTCAGCAATTAGCTGGAATATTAATAATTTATCAGCCGGTACTTATACTTATACAATTACTGATGCAACTGGTTTTTCTTTTCATGGTGAAGTTGAAATAACTGCTGATCAAAATTGCTGTGGGACGGGCACTAATGATATCACTTCGCAAAATGATTTTGATTCTTATAGTGGCAATTTTGTTTCAACTTCCTTTAATTTGAATACTGATATAATATTATCTAATAACGCAACTTTTGATGCTGCAACATTTTACATTGCACAGGGGCGCTCTATCACTATACCATCGGGCATTATATTAACCATAACTAACAGCACTACGCTAAGTGCTTGCGGCAATATGTGGCAAGGCATAATTGTAGAAGATGGTGGCACGCTCAATATTGAAGATGGCAGCTCTATACAAGATGCACAATATGGGGCGAGAGTAATAAATAATGGCAATGTTACTTGCAACAGTGCGGTATTTGATAGAAATTATGTTGGCTTACGATTTGAAGATACACAAACAGGAACAATACTCATAAGTGGAACTACTTTTAGTTGTAATAATTGCGCCACTACTACGCCCTTAGCTTCACTATACACTGGGCAAACACCTGTGCCACTAGAGGTATCTTTTGCTGGTGTTCAAGCTGAAAACTCGGTATTTAATGTTGGAATAGCAAATGAAGATCATAACCATATTATTGAAATGAATTGTGGTATTAGCTTGGATAATTGCGTTACCAGGGTATTAGAAAGCGATTTTACAAATATTAAATCACATACACTTGCACCCTATGGTCCTAGTGATGGGATTGGCGTTTATGCTGATTTAATGATTGGGGGGGTATTAAACCAGACTGGATTAGGTATTGATGCTGCTTCACCGCCAACATTTAATGATTGCACAATAGGCATCAATGCACTTGGTGGTTCTGTTTCAGTCTTACAAAATATAATGGAGAGCATGGAAACAGGAGTTATAGTTGAAAATGTAATTAGTCAAAATATATTTGTTTATGACAATGACATAAGTGCCACCTCTATTGGAATTGACTTAAGAAATAATGACTTGGCTAAATACGTGAGAGTCTTTCACAACAATGTTACTATGAACGGAGCCAATGCTATAGGTATTTCTGTTAACGAAACTAACGCTCCTGCTATTAAGCGCAGTTTTGGTATCCACTGCAACAATATTGATATGCAAGAAGGTATATTGGGTATGCAATTTAATGCTTGCTCAAAGCTAGCGGCAAGCTATAATCAAATACAATTAAATTCTGCAACCACAAGTATAACTGGCATAGATGTAACCTCAGGTATGAGTTGTAGCTTTTTAGAAAATACTGTTAATGGCAATACAATTAATAGACACACTGCACTTAAACTATCGCTTTCGCCAAGTTGTTATGTAACAAATAACCATGTGGACAATACAGATAGAGGCATTGAGTTTTCTGGAGCTTGCCCTACTTTTTTTAGAGGCAATACCATGTATAGTCATAATGTAGGGTTGCGATTAGATAATACAGCCATTATAGGGCTACAAGGTCATAATGGCAATAAATGGCTTAGATACACTGGTGGGGCAAATCCGCTTTGGGTGGGAGCTGTGAATGAGAATACTCAACTTGGTAATAATGGATGGAACGGCTCCATTTTCAATGTGCATGTTACATCTCCCGCTACAATTTATCATCCCAATCAATTGGTAGGAACGAATCCAATGAATGGTGTAGGATGGTTTTCTTGGCAAGGCGGAACACCATTCATAGGTACCTTTATTAATGAGTGCCAAGATATACAAGCAAAAATGGCGGGTGATGATGACCCCAATCCATTTGATTACGATGTAGTAAATGGCAATATTAATGCGGTAATTTTTGACCCCGAAGTAGAGTATATGGCCGAGCGGATGGAACTAATAAAAGTAAATGACAATGCTGCTATGCTTAATGATGGAGGCGTATTTGAAAACTTTGCCGATTCTATTAATTCCACTTCGGCAGGCCAATTAAATCAAGTGTATGATAATTTTCAATCTACCACCGCAGCCGAAATTTTACTAGCTTATTTAGATAGTGTAATTACTGTTAAGTCCGATAGCCTCCAGTATTTTGATAGCCTAGTTGTGCAAAATCCAACAATAGCCAATAAGCAAGCAAGAGAAAATTGTTTGGTTATGATAGTACAGTACAAAGACCAAATTGAAATAGCAAATAGCAACTTACAAACCGAGCTCGATGCAATGGCAAATAATTCTATGCAAATAAATGCCTCTGTAATTGCCGCAAATGACATAGAGGCTGTTGAGAAGAAAGTAAACGAATACTTGCTTAACTACAACAGTCAAAATAGTACAAGTATACCAAGCGCAGATGTAGAGGTCATACAAGCTATAAGTTTATTATGCCCATTGGCTTTTGGCCCATCGGTTTATAAAGCACGTAGCATTATGCATAGCTTTGGCATGGCTCAGGCAAACTACAATGATGCGGCCAATTGCTTGCAACTTGGTTACTATCGTCAAAGTAAAAATAATACCATCAATAGCTTACCAACTTTATTCATAAATCCTAATCCTGCTTATAATCAAATTGTGGTTGAATTACCATATGCTTATGATGTTGCTTCATCAATACAGCTATACAATGAAACAGGTATGTTGGTATTTTCTGATGAAATCGCAAAAAGGAATAAATTTATAGCCATAACTATTGAGGCATTGTCAGCAGGGGTATATACCATCAAGCTAATCAATTCGCTATGTATGGCAACTTCAAAGTTTGTTAAACTAAAGTAAATTTCATTTTTAAAGCGCATAGCATTAATTGTTATGCTCATAATTTATATTCTTACTATGAGAACAAAATTGTTCTTCCTTGTTTCTTTCCAATTATTTTCAAATTGCTGTTCCGCACAACTAAGCAACAAATGGCTGTTAGGATATGGGAGCACGTGGGGGTATCCAGGTGGCAATGTTAATATGGACTTTAGCAACGGGCAATTAGATTCCATTTATTTTTATTATCGTGATATGAATTTCCAATTTGCCAATGCAAGTATATGTGATAGTAATGGAACACTTTTGTTTTATACCAATGGGGTGTATATAGCTAATGCCTTAGATGATACAATGAAAAATGGTAGCGGACTAAACCCAAGTTGGTACACTACGCAATGGAAGGATTATGGATTGAGGATACAACAAGGTGCAGTAATTATCCCGAAGCCAAGTAATGATAGCCTATACTATTTGTTCCATCAAACTGTGGATATTCCTAATACAAACATATATTCTGCTGATAAACTTTATTTTAGCATTGTAAATATGAAAGGGGATTCTAGTAAAGGAGAAGTGGTACAGAAAAATATTGTATTAATTAATGATACATTGACAGGAGGGGGGGCAATTGGAGTATGTAAACATGCAAATGGAAGAGATTGGTGGATTATTTCTGCATTATATGGTTTTCAAATTACATTAAACATTTATCTTCTTAATCCGGACTCAATTTCACTTTGGGGCACACAATCAATATTATTAAATGGTTTCCAAGGAGGCACCACAAGCTTTTCTCCAGATGGAACTAAATATGTATTAAGCAATTGTTTTGGATTGGCATTTTTTGATTTTAATAGATGTACAGGAGTATTGTCTTATATTAATAAAGTGGATACGTTTGCGGATAGCCTATGTTGGATAGGGTCTTCAATTTCTCCTAATTTGAGATATTATTATTTATCACATGGTCAGTACATTTTTCAGTTCGATTTACAATCATCAAACATACCGGCATCGCTTGACACGGTTGCTATAAACGATGGATTCTATGACCCCAATCCACCCTTTCAAACAGCATTTGTATTACATCAGCTTGCACCAGATGGCAAAATTTACATAAGCCATGGTAATAGCACTTTGTCGCTGCATGTAATAGATGACCCTGATAGTGCAGGCATGGCATGCGATGTGCAGCAACATGCAGTGCCACTTGGTCGCTTCAATGTCACTATCCCCAATTTCCCCAACTACGATTTAGGCCGTTTAATTGGTAGCCCTTGCGATACATTGCAGTGGACTTTTCTCCCCTCTCCATTTGGAGAGGGGTTGGGGGTGAGGTTGCATCCCAACCCTTCCAACAGTTCCTTCTACATCAAATACGATGTTCCAACAAATGAGAATTTACTTTTTGTGTTGTACGATAGTTATGGCAAAGAAGTACTGCGCAAAAATTTGTATGGCAGTTTCAAAAATTTGATGGTGCATACGGAGCAACTAAATAATGGGATATATTTTTGGAGGGCGGTAGCAGACTATAACACCAAAACCCAGCCGAGCATAGGTAAGCCTCTTCAGGGGTTTGGAGTGAATTGTGCAACCGGCAAAGTTGTTATTGTACATTAAGGTTTTCAAACTCTCATCCTTATGGCTTGAGAATAGTACAATCAAATGAAATGAAGATTGGACTATATTGATAACATAATCGGTATTAATTGCGCTGACAAATTTTGATTTTTTTGTCTAAGGGTATTAAGCAGTATGCACTTAATATCTCCCTATATCAAATTGCATTTAAAACAAGCAAAACGATTTTGGAGTATTTTTGTCTTCTGCTGTTCTTAATTTCGTTATCATTGGAGCGTAAATTGTAAGGCAAGTGCATAATAAAGGCACCAGCAATTTCAGTAGTTAAAAAAACATAAAATTAAAACCAAAATAGACTATGGGTCCGATTTCAAAATTTATGGAGAGGAATTATCTCCACTTTAACGCAGCTGCACTAATGGATGCAGCCAAAGGTTATGTAACACACATGGATGAGGGAGGCAAGATGATGATAACGCTTGCAGGAGCTATGAGTACAGCTGAGCTTGGTATTTCGCTTGCCGAAATGATTCGTCAGGATAAAGTTCAGATAATCAGTTGCACGGGTGCAAACCTCGAAGAGGATTTGATGAATCTTGTTGCGCATAATTCTTATAAGCGTGTACCTAATTATCGCGACCTTACTCCTCAAGATGAGTGGGATCTTTTAGAAAATCATTTTAATCGTGTAACAGATACCTGTATTCCCGAAGAAGAAGCTTTTCGCAGATTGCAAAAGCATATTTATGGAGTATGGAAAAAAGCAGAGGATGATGGCGAGCGATATTTTCCACATGAGTATATGTATAAGCTATTGTTGAGTGGAGCCCTGGAACAGTATTATGAAATAGATCCAAAAAATTCATGGATGCTTGCTGCTGCACAAAAAAATATTCCAATAGTAGTACCAGGTTGGGAAGACAGTACCATGGGAAATATTTTTGCAAGTTATGTTATCAAGAGTCAACTCAAAGCCTCCACCATGAAAAGCGGAATAGAATATATGGTATGGCTGGCAGATTGGTATCGCAATAATAGCGGTGGTAAAGGCGTAGGATTTTTTCAGATTGGCGGAGGTATAGCCGGTGATTTTCCTATTTGCGTAGTACCAATGATGTATCAGGATTTAGAATGGCACGATGTGCCTTTCTGGAGTTACTTCTGTCAGATTAGTGATAGTACCACCAGCTTTGGTTCATATAGTGGCGCAGTGCCAAATGAAAAAATTACCTGGGGAAAACTTGATATTCATACTCCCAAATTTATAATCGAAAGCGATGCTTCCATTGTTGCACCTTTAGTATTTGCGTGGGTACTTGGTCAATAATAAGTTTTATTCTGTTATTCTTTAATCGTTCCTTTTATAATTCCGTGTGCTGGAGCATAGTCGCCTTTAAAACGTACCTGAAAGTAATATTCTATTTCACCATCCTTGTCTTTGGTTGGTAATTGTGTCACAATATTACTTCTGCTTTTTGGTAAGATAAGTGATTTTGGATATTGAATTTTTAAACAATCGCAACTTGCATTTACAGTATCAATTTGCAAGGTATCATTCGTGTTATTGATAAGGTAATACGTATGCGCAATAATTTTTTTATTAATGGCAATGCCGAAATTATAAAGTGAGTCGGCAATGTATAATTCATTTTTCCTCACACTGGAAGCGCCTCCTTGAGCGCTACAAAAATCAACAGCTACTATCAGAAAAAGAAATAAAACAAGGTGTCGCATTCGAAGCTAATCTTATTCGAAATTTACAAGGCGAATAAAAATTACATCTTCTCCTACAACTAATTGAGCTGTATAATAGCCCGGTGTTTCGGGAGAAAAAGTATAGGCATATTTTCCTTCTTCTATTATTTCATTAGCAAGTACTTTTATCAATTGCCCGCTCGAAGAGTATATTGATAGCTTAACAAATTCAGGATTTTCAATTTCAAAGTTAAGTATGGTGTTTTTTTCAAATGGATTTGGCTGTGCCGAAAAACCAAAGTTGTTATCACCAAGTATTGCATCGCGCACAACCGAGTTCATACTTTCACCATTCAAATCAACTTGCCTTACCTGATAATAGTAGCGCTGTCCTTTTTTTACAAGTTTATCATTATAAAAATACTGATGATTTACACTGGAAAAAAGTGTGGGAAGGATATTCGCAATTTTTTCAAAATTTGAATTATCGGTTGAGCGCAAGAGATCAAAGTGATGATTGTCCTTTTCTGCAGCGGTTATCCAATCAAGAGCAATGAAATCTGTTTTAGCATGCGCATCGAAACTTAAAAACTGCACAGGAAGTGGAGCACCAGCCTGAGCTACACCAAAGTCTGAAAATCCATTCATATTTAAGCGGGAAACACTTCCTACAGGGCAAACCATGCATGTGCCATTCCATAAACCCCAGCCAGCGCCTGAGTTTTTCATTACCGTCCAAGCAGTAGTAGCATTGGTATAGTTCTGATTGTTGAGGCACATATCATAATTTCCGCTTGTTGGATTATTACTAGCATTAATAGTCCAATAACCATTATTTAGCGCAGGGCTAGTATAGGTGTTGCCACACTCATTGCCTCCAATGCCTCCCGGTACGGTAGCATAGTTGTTGAATGATGCTGTTAAGTGATCTATTGAAGTAGGATTGCCCGGATAAGCAAAATTTACGTTAGCTCTTTGAAATCCTTTGGCCGTATTACCAACCGGAAAATCGTAAGAGCCCGTTGGATTGAGATACCTGCGTATGGTGCCATTAACAAAACTGGCATTATGCCCTGGTGTACATGCTGCAATATTGCGATTGTTAACTATAACCATATATGCAGGGTTTGTTATTACTACACCATTGTTTAGAGATAGATTGCCATTGGTGCCCAGTGTAAGATTCGAAAGCTGGTTTACATTGCCTCCTGTTTTGGTAACGTTGCAATGATTAATGGTACCTGCATTTTGATAATCCTGATTTGCTGCACCATTTAGTTCAAGGTATCCATTCACTCCGGATGTATAAGTTCCACCGGTATTCAAAAAATGTCCGGCCAGTAAATGATTTTTTGCATTTGCATCAAAGGTGCTGCTGGCATTGCTAACCGTAAAATTACCTTTCATGGTAATATTATCCAGTGTTGTAACCAGCCCTCCTGTTTTTGTAACAGTAACATTGCCGAAACTACTAGTACCAACCATGTTTCCATCCATGGTCTGATTTACGCTTCCATTATTTAATAATACAGTAGAAGTTGCAGCAGCATTTAATGTTCCAGTATTAATGTAATTGCCACATACTTGAAGTTGAAATCCGCCATTTATTCCAAGCGATGAACCGGCATTAATGGTGATGTTTTTGCAGGCTGCTCCTGGTGCCGAAATAATTGGTTGATTGGCTGATGAAGGCGGAATAATTGCATCAATGGTGCATGAAGGAATTGCACAGCCGCCCCAGTTGCCGGTATTAAACCAATCGGTATTAACACCACCCGACCATACCACATAGCCCGGGTTAGGAGTGTAATTAATGGGCGATGCTCCGCCAAATGTCATAGCAAAACCTGAAGTACTATTGCTGTAATTACTTAAAACCAGCCAATAAACTTCGCCATTAACAACGTTAATCTGCGCTTCGTAAGCGCCATCAAAATTCGGATAAGCCGGAGGAGCAACATTTGCGGTTGCGGAGTATAAACCTGTAACTCCAAGTGCTGAATAATTGCACCTGAGAGGCGCAGCGCCTGAAGCTATGTCTGCACATGTTACCGCACCTGAGCCAGTCTTTTTCCAAATAGCAAAGTCATAATCTGTACCAACTGTGCTGGGAGCCCCGGGCCAGTCATTAGGTACTATATTAAAGGTTAGTATACCATTACCGTTAATCTGTATTTCGTACCAGGCCGAACCGCGTTCGCCACTAAGCAAACAATTTGTTCCGCCTCCGGGAAAATCGCAGGTAGTACCAAAAAGCTGATACCCCGGATCGCCAACTGATATAGTTTGGTTACAAACAGGATTGGGAACCTGGCACTCCTGTCCAAATATGGGCGGAAATACCTGGGCTCCGTCAATGGCCATAATGCTAAATGTTCCATATTGATCACCATAGCCATCAACCACAACAAAGTAGGTTGCACCTGGTGTTAGTCCCGTTAATGATAATTCTGAAATAGTTGCGACAGTGCTGCCACAAGGTGCAGCATCATCATTGCAGTTAACCAAAGTCATACCTGGTCCACAAGCGCCAGTGTAAACTGCAATCTGCGTATTTCGCAAAGTACCCGGTGTAGTTCTTATTTTAAGAGTAGTGCCCGTTGGCACAACCGCATACCATACCGTGTTTCTAACATTTGGGGCAATCCAGCAACCGGGAGCTGCAGGTTCATTGGTTGCATTAGTGCAACCATTATCGCCATTTAAATTTACACCTAATGGGAGTGGTATAGCATTGCATGGCAAATCGTTTACTGCACTTGCTCCGGTAGGAGCTGAAATGGTAAGATTCGAATAATCATTATAGGTAGGTGAAGGCCAGCTATCAAGCACCAGATAATAGGTAACACCTGCCGTTACACATACCGTTAAGGTTTTATTTCCTATGCTGCTTTGCGCATACGCTATACAATTTCCCGTTGCAGCTACACATGCCGTACTAATGGGGCAATCATCATATAACATCAAACCGGTATAGGACCCGGCACAGGTTAAATTGATAGTTACTGATCCTGAAACGGTAGGTGTAAATACCACACTCTATCCATACCTCCAAAATAGTAGGAGGCACCACAAGTAGCAGTGTTAGTACTTGTAAGATCATCGCCCATGCCATTGGTACTACCTGCACCCGATGCATATGGTAATGATACTATATTAGTAACTCCGGCACCTAACAAACTGCTGCAAGTGCCAGGGCCGGTAGGGCAAGGATCATAAGCACACAATTGAAATGAGCCTGACTGTGCGGCACCAAAAGCCCAGAATCTTATATAAACCACACTGCCCGGTATTTGTCCCGAAATATTAATGGCAGGCATCGCACCATTTAAACTTGCATCATCATCACAGCTAATCAAAGTAAGAGCACTGCACGGTCCTGAATATACTGCCATTCCACCATCAGTGATGGTTCCAATATTTGAATCAAAATTTATTTTTCCCGAAGCGGGCACTGTTGCCTTATACCACACATCTGCTCCATTGTAGCTGGCACATCCCGGTGAACCCGGAGTGGTTGTATTTGTTGCACAACTATTAGTAAAAGCTCCATAGGAACATGAATTATTTACATTTATTGTTGTGGCATTGCACGGGTCATCGTTAGGGGCTCCGTTTGAACTTGTAATTGATATATTATCTATTGCTGCCGGAGGTTGATAGCCTACACTTCCATCATTTCGCCAGGTAAAAACTAAACGTTGTGTTGTGCCTGCATAGGCTGCAGGCAAAGCGATGGAAGCCGATTGCCATGTGGTTTGAAAAACAAAGTCGCCTCCTATTTGCCCTCCGGGAACGCTTCCCGCTGTAAACTGTCGTTGCTGTTGAAACAACATGAACAGAAAGAAAATCATAATTGCCAAAAAAACCATCCTCACCATCACAAACCCATGAGAAAGAAAGGTTAATGCAATTTTGTGCTGCAGGAAATGTTACATCACGATAGACATGTGTTACAGAAGCATTCCCCGTTGCATAGTTATGCGTATTGCCGCTTGCATGATTAGAAATATAACCGCAACGTAAGCCTGTTAAACCTGCAGGTATATTACCACACCACCATTTATTGGTCTGTGTCCCATTTACCATGGTCCAGCCATTGGCCGCAAATGTATTTCCGGTTTCAAAGCCACCATCTCCTGTAGGACTTACAATAACTGTTTGCCCAATCGCAACTGTCTTTAAAAATATAAATAAAATTGAGAGTAATCTTTTTTTCATAGGCTGTATAAAATTTATTTATGCGTAAGTCTTCCTTCGCCATCAATATAGATCTCCATATTTGTTTTTCTATCCACGTAGGCATAATTTAAACCGAACATTCTAAACATCTGAAGTAAGTCTATCGATTGTAAATCCGGATTGTGAAATACCTTTATATATCCATTTCGTGAGGGCTCAACTTTGTATATTTTGGGGGATAAAGAAGGTAAGTCAGCACGTACTTTTTTATACGATACATTGTCAAGTGAGTTAGTAAAAAACTCAGAAATGGTGGCATTTATCTCATTGCCATTAATTCTTAATATTGAAGTTGTCTCAAATCCGTCCTTTTTAACGCTTTTTTGCTGAGCAAAAGTTACAGAGTAAGAACAAATTATTAATAATGTACAAGTAAACATTTTAATCATGTGATTCTGTTTAAAAAGAAAAATTCGATTACAAAGTGGCACCAATGATATATTCCGTGCGTAATATTAGTAAAATATTTAATCTGCAAAATGATTTTGTTAGTTATTTTTCAAAAAGGCTGCCATATTTATTAAACAAGGTGGAAAGTTCTGCTTTGCAAAGTGACAGTTTCAATTAGTCTAAGATAGGTTTCTTATTTGTAGAACTATAAGAATCGCTATTAAATAAATGAAAAATGGGGTTTGTTTAACTGACCGAATAACTTATAGAACTTATGCCATCTGATAATAGCTATTCAATATTAAATGACAAGTTTATAATTAAGCTATTTGTTGAGCCAAATGAAATAGCAAGGCCTAACAGTGAAAAGCAATAAGCTAATATTAGTATAAATCTAAACTGAAAGGGGGCAAGAGATTAGCCTACTTAATGATCTTTATTTTGGTACCCTCCACTTCTAATCGGGCAAGGGAATTTTCTGCATAAAATTCGGTTTTCAGATCTAGGCGATTGCCCGAAATTTTACGTAAGGCCCAGGCAAACCATCCATACATCTTTTGTTTGGCAGGCATTGCTTCAAAAGCAATATCATTATCGGCACCCATGGCAGCAGATGTATTATCATTCACTATTTTCTGTAAATAGCTCCTAGGGGTAAGCAATTCGTAATTTTCAAAATTGGTTTGATTTGAATAAGAAATATAAGGTAGTTGGGTATCTGCATTAGTCGCGTTTACAGCATCAGCAGTTTCGATACTATCTAAAGCAATAAGCTTGTCTGCCAATTGCACAGCAGTTGCAGGGAGCTCAACCTTCAAAGTATCCTCTTTGTTATCTTCAGGCAATTCTACTGCCAAATTCGAAGGCGTTTGTTTTTGCTTTCTAATCCGTGGCTCCTTCACACCTGTTTCGTGTTTATCTGCAACCTTATCCTCTGATTTTTTTAATTCTATTTCATTAGCGGTAGATGGTATATGGCTACTGTTAACTAAATTTGAATTTGCCAACGAATTGCTTTCAGTCGAAGTATTGTTATTTTTTTCTTGAATAGTCTTATTTGCAATTGGTGTGGTTTTTTCTGTATTAAAATAATATAAACCCAAAGCCAGAAATACACATGCAGCAGCAGCATAGCGAATAAAAGTTACGGGGAATAAAGTTATTCTCCGTTTTAGCTTTTCTTTGTTTGGGAAAACTTCGTTGGTAGGAGCAAGTTTTGTTAAGGCATAATTTTTTTTTTGTTCGTCATAAGAGGGATTTTGTAGAATACTTTCATTCAATAAAATCCGATCACTTTCCGATAGGGTTCCTTCAATTTCCTGAATCAACAATTCGTCAATCGTTTTTTCAGTGGCAAGCGTCTTACATAACAAATCTTTATTTTGAAATACTTCGTGGTTCGAAGGCAGCACGGTTGAAGCATACAACCGCTGCATAGGTTCATATTCGGGATGCTCATATAAAAATTTACTAAGCGCATTTTTTTCTGCACCATTCAGCATGTTTTCTATAGAAGCAATAATAAACTCTTCAATATTGTGTTCATTAATATCCAGATGGTAAAGATTTTCTTTGCTTTCAAATTCTTCATTAACAGAAATAAGTCGGGGCTCATTAACTTCACCAACTGAGGATTTATTTTCTTCTGCATCTTCAGATTTTCGTAATAATGCTTTTTTGTTAAACGATACTTTTTCGGGATTAAGCTTTGTAATCCCGCTTTGCGGTAGTAAGGATTTTAAATGTGGGTGCTCATTCAAAAAGGCAAACAACGAATTACACTGCACCTCGTTTAAAGTGCCTTCAGCATAGTCTAGCATCCATGCTTCGTAATTTTCTATGTTTATGTAATCCACTGTTTTTATTGTCTGCTTTCTTAAACCACATTTTGCATACTGCCAATAAATTCTTTCAGCGTTTGCCTTCCTCGAAATATGTAAACTTTTACTTGCGATTCGCTCAAGTTGGTAATACTGCCAATTTCTTTGTAATCATACCCTTCATAATCGCGCAGCATTATAACGGTGCGCTGTATTTCGGGCAGTCGCTTAAGGCCTTCCTGCAATACCTCTTTCAAATCACTGTATTGTTTTGAAGTGCTATGCTTATTAAAATCAACCTCTTCAAAACTTGCCTTAAATTTATTTCTCCTAATCTTGTTTATCATTGTATGGTAAGCAGTAGTGAAAATGTAGGATTTCACCTTTTCCGGGTTAACATTATCCTTGTTAATCCAGAGTTTTTCATACGTGTCCTGTACTATATCTTGCGCATCCTCTTTATCTCGTATGGTATGCAAGATAAAGCGATACACATTATCCGAATACATATCAACGCATCGATTATAGTCAACGGTGGTCATCAGGTGGTTTTGTTCAATTCGTAAATGTAATACGCTTTACGTTATTTGAAAGTTACAGTTCTTTTTTTTTTATTAGCGGACGGGCTAAAACTTCGCTAATGTCAATTTTTCGAAGGGCTATTCCAGTAGTTAGAAAATTTCCGATTGCTGAATTCTGGTTGTAAGGTTGACTAAAATGATGCAGACTGTTTTTTTCAATCATTCGCCCTGCACCTAAAATGAAATAGTTAACCTGATTGCGCTTTCATTTATATGACCTGTTTTTTATTCGTTGAATTAGCAGGAATGAATAAATAATTGAATGATTACATTTGCCAATATTTTCAAAAAACGAGGTATGAAAATTTCATATAAATGGCTGAGTAAATTAATAGATAGTGGGTGTAGTGCAGCGTCAATTTCTAAAATGCTAACTGAGTGCGGGCTAGAGGTAGAGAGTATGGAAACGCACGAGTCGATAAAAGGAGGACTAGCAGGATTGGTAATTGGCAGAGTAGAGACATGCGAAAAACATCCGAATGCAGATAAGCTAAGTTTGACTGCAGTAAACGTGGGCGATAAAATTTTGAAAATTGTATGTGGTGCACCCAATGTGGCCGCAGGACAAACAGTAGTGGTGGCCACCGAAGGTGCCACCTTATACCCAAGCACAGGAGAGCCATTTGTAATTAAAAAATCAAAGATAAGGGGCGAAGTAAGTGAGGGGATGATTTGTGCAGAAGATGAAATCGGTTTAGGAACTTCACATCAGGGTATTATTGTTATTGATGAAGCAATTGCTCCGGGCATGAACGCGGCAGATTATTTTAAGGTTGAAACTGATGTGATATTCGAAATCGGATTAACACCCAATAGGGCAGATGCAGCTTCGCATTATGGTGTGGCTCGCGATATTCAGGCATTGCTATCTAATTCTTCACAAGCAAAGGTAAAATTGCCTGAAGTAATTAATTTTTTTCCTGATGATCGTAGCTTGCCTATTGAGGTTGAAGTTGTTCATACAGATGATTGCCTTAGGTATAGTGGCATTTCTATTTCGAATGTAAAAATAGGGACATCTCCGGCATGGCTACAGCAAACTTTGCAAAGTATAGGTGTAAAGAGTATTAATAATATAGTTGATGTTACTAACTATATTCTTCACGAAGTAGGTCAACCGCTACATGCATTTGATGCTGCGGCCATCAAAGGCAACAAGGTTATAGTTAAACGATTAAATACACCAACCAAATTCATCACACTTGATGGTATTGAGCGAACATTATCCGGAAACGAGCTTATGATTTGCAATCAAACTGAGCCTATGTGTATTGCAGGAATTTTTGGCGGCATCAACTCGGGAGTTTCTGAAAGCACTACTTCTATATTTTTGGAGTCAGCTTGTTTTAATCCGGTTACCATACGCAAAGGAGCAAAAACGCATGGCTTAAAAACAGATGCATCGTTTCGATTTGAGCGTGGTACCGACCCTGAAATTACCTTATATGCATTACAGCGCGCTGCAATGATGATAAAGGATATTGCCGGAGGCAATATCAGCAGCGATATTATTGATATCTATCCCACACCGGTTGAGCCTGTGGTTATGCATTTTTCATTTGCCCAACTTGAAAAAATGGCCGGCTATAAAATTGAGAATACCACTGTAAAGAATATTCTCATAGGGTTAGGCATTAGCATTATTGATGATTATCACGAAAGCTTAAAAATTTCGATACCGGCTTATAAAGTGGATGTGCGTAGGGAGATTGATGTTATTGAAGAAGTGCTGCGGATAACAGGTTACAATGCCATTCCTTTGCCTAAGCAGTTTTCGTTTGCATTGGATAGTGGCAATAGACAGTCGCCATATGTAAATGCGATAGCAACTGCACAAGTGTTGGCATCTTCAGGATTTAATGAAACACTTAGTAATTCGCTTAGCAAGGAATCTTATTTCGAAACGTATACGGATACCGTTAAGTTGATAAATCCCCTAAGTAGCGAACTCAATACCTTACGTGCCGAAATTATATTTTCATTGCTTGAGTGTGCACAATATAACACCAACCGGCAGCAAGGTGACCTTAAATTATTTGAATTTGGTTATACCTATCGTAAATCTGAAAAGCAATATTCCGAATCGTCAGTGCTAGGCATCTTGTGCACGGGCAACCGTATTCCAGAAAATCGCAAAGGACATTACATCAATCACGATTTATTTTATTTGAAGGCCCTGGCCGAGAATATTTTCAACATTTACAAAGTATCAAGTTATAAGGAAACAGAGTATAAAGGTGACTACCTTACCGGAGATGGCATTGCTTATATTCTGAAGGATAGGAAAACTAAAAGCGAAACCACAATAGCCTTTGGAGGTAAAGTAAACAAGGCGATTGCAAAGAAGTTTGATTTGGTGGCGGATACGTATTACCTGCAAATTAATCTTGATGCACTTAATAGTATACAAGTAAGCGAAGATTTCAGAATTGCGCCAATACCAAGATTTCCGGAAGTAAGACGCGACCTGAGCATGATACTTGACACAGGTGTTACCTATGGGCAGATACAACAACTGGCTTTCGAAACAGAACGAACATTCCTCAAGCGAGTAAATTTATTCGATGTATACAAAGGCGACAAAATTCCGGAAGGCAAAAAATCGTATGCAATGAGTTTCTTTTTGGCCGATGTAGAAAAAAACCATGCGCGATCAGGACATTGAGAAAACCATGAATAAGCTGATGGAAACATTTGAAAAGAAACTACGTATAGAAGTACGTAAATCATAAGTTTATGCGCTGTGTATTGCAACGGGTGTCACAGGCTTCGGTTACCATAGAAGAAAGGTTACATGCGAATATTGGTATGGGCCTGCTAATTCTTATTGGCATTGAGGAGGCTGACACGATGGAAGACATCGAGTGGCTTTGCGGAAAAATTATCCGTCTAAGAATATTCAATGATGAGGCTGGAGTAATGAATCTTTCGGTAGCCGATATTCAAGGTGAAATATTGGTAATAAGTCAGTTTACCTTGCATGCTTTAACCAAAAAAGGAAATCGCCCAAGCTACATTAAGGCTGCCCGCCCTGAGATTGCAATACCGCTGTATGAGCAGTTTGTTAATGCACTTGCTGCTAGCCACCGTGCAAAAATTGCTACCGGTAAGTTCGGTGCCAATATGAAAGTAATGCTGATAAATGACGGCCCGGTTACCATTCTAATAGATTCTAAAAACAAGGAGTAGCTCCTTGTTTTATTGCTGCAACTTGTAATTTTTTTCTTCCCTTTTTTTCAAATTCTTCGAAAACTGTAATGGTTAACCATTACTATATATGTTTTGCTGAAAATTTGACATTTTAATTTCACCCAAAGCAGAAAAAATGTCCTGAATATTTATTACGAATGTAAAATTTGTCACTAAAAACCTGCTGGAATAGGTTTTGATGCATGCCAGGTATTATTGCAGGAGAAAGCAGATTAAGTTTAAAAAATATCCTGTTGCATTCAAAAGTTAAACAATTAATAAAAAATAAAAACAAAATGACACTAGTAAAATTAAACCAAAAGGCAGTAGCCAACGCATTAGATCGTGTACCGTATTTTAACGGATTCTTCAATGACTTAATGGAAGATTTCATCTCTACAAATTATGCACGCAACACGGTTCCGGCAGTCAACATTTCTGAAACGGATAATGGATTCAGAATTGAATTGGCAGCACCCGGCTTAAAAAAGGAAGATTTTAAAATCAATGTTGACAACAATGTACTAAGCATCAGTGCAGAGGTAAAAAGGGAATCAGAGCAGAAGGGAACTTCGTATTCGCGTAAGGAGTTTGTTTATAACTCATTCAAGCGCAGTTTCAATTTGCCTGAGCAAGTAACACAAAATGACATAACAGCTTCTTATGAGAATGGCTTGTTAACAATCAGTTTGCCCAAGGTGGAAGCAGCAAAACCAAAGCCTGCAACTGAGATTAAGGTAGCTTAATAAAAATTAAAGATTTGTTTTAGGGGTAGTTTTTTTGAAAGCAAGGGGCACTGACAGGTGCCCCTCTTTCGTTACGCATACTGTATCGAGTAAATATAATTTTCTTCAGTAGTCAATTTATGCACTTTAAGCAGGTTAAGATTTAACCCGTTACGTTTAGCTTGAGCAGCAATAAAGTTTAAGTCACAAGCATCGTTCAGTATCATTATACATTGTGAATGCTTAAGGTTGACCTTAAGCTGAACAAAAAGTTGCTGAAAATATTCAAGAAGCATTCCCGCATACCATGCAAAGCTTTCATCAGTGGTTTGGTTCCCTTTGTAGTAAGGAGGATTAATGACTATGAAGTCAAATTCCTGATTGCCTATGTTGCTAAACAAGTCGCTATATTTTGCTTCAATAACAACATGATTGCGTTGCGCATTTTCAATGGTATTGGCTAACGCAGTTTTGCTAATGTCGGTCGCGGTTACAATGCCACCTTTTTTAGCTAGCACACACGAAATTAACCCACTGCCACAACCTAACTCCAAAATTCTTTTTTGAAAAAGGTCGAGGCCTTCCAAATGTTTTAAAAGTAATTTGGTTGAATAAAAAAAACCCGGATGAAAAACACCGGGACGCACGATTATTTCTAAGCCACGATAGGTGTAAAGCCGGGGCTTTTGCAAATACCACTTTACAATAGGTTTGTAAAAAGTTGTCAGAATTTTTTTGCAAGATTGCCCATTCATTTTTATAAGAGCGCAAATATGGTAAAACGGGGCAAATGACTGTGAGTTCTTAACTAAAAAGGAATGCAGGCATTTTCTGTTATAAAAATACCTGCATGTATATAGAAAACAAATAAATGATGATTAGCTTTTCTTAAAACTAAGTGATGTGCCGCTTACTATTAAAAAGAAGACCACATTAATTGCCGCCAGGATTATGGCTCGTACTGGCAGTTGCGATTCCTCGGCAGAGGTAGAAGCATTCATATTAAACATCGCTAGTGCAAGAGTTGTGCATAGAATGATGATTGCTACTAGTGAAACGAAGGAGATTGATTTTAGCTTTTTCATAGTGTGATGGTTTTTAAATTTGCTATTTACTATTCCTGATTTAGTGATGTAAAGATGCAGCGTTATCTTTCAGTCATAAGATAGCAATTTATGAATGCTAAATTTGGATTGATAAGTGTCATGATTCAGCAATAAGTGCAGGCCGAAGTTGTTTTAACAATGAATTAGCTTTTTGGCGGGGCTTAGTTTATTGTATGAGTAGCTTAACCACCTCTTTGTCAATAGGAAAAGTAACATCATTCGTATTCAGCAAACGCAGACTTTTCCATTGAATCTGCACATCATCTACCAAAGCAGCAGTAGGACAGGGTTGTGCCATTGGTTGTAATAAATAGTAAATGCTGATTATCTGTTGTTGGGCATCGAAAGCACTTGGTTGAAAAAAATCAGTTGTATAAAAATGTGATTTTACGCTTATAGCAATTCCAAATTCCTCTTTAAATTCTCTAACCACACACTCAATGGTACCTTCGCCAAATTCAAGACCTCCACCAGGGAATTTGGTAAACCTGCGCCCTGCGTAGGATTCTTGTACCAACATGATTTCGTTTTGCTCGTTAATAAGTAGACCATATACCCGAATGTTGAACATCTTACTTTTTTCTTTCCTCTTGCAGCTGATAGTAATAGTCCCTTTGCAATTGTTTGGATGTTTTGCTACTGCCATCATGGCTCCAGCCCGGGGCAGCAAAAAGATAACCTAGCTTATCTTTCAACGTCATCCCTTTTTGCATCACATCTTTTGCTATTTGTATCCACTCATGAAAAATTAGCGTAAGAGCATTTTGATGTTCTACTTTTTTAGTAAGACCATATTCTATGGGTTTATTGGTTTCTTCGTCTTTGTAGGTTCCAAACAGCCTGTCCCAAATTATAAATACCATACCCATATTTTTGTCAAGATATTGAACATTGCTTGCATGATGCACCCGGTGATTGCTTGGTGTACAAAACACGTATTCCAACCATCCTAGTTTTCCAATAAGCTGTGTGTGTACTAATATGCCATAAATTTGTGTAGCTGCATAAATAAAAAAATATCGAGTGGCTGAAAGCCCACTAGTGCAAGGGGAATAAAAAGATAAAACGGTACAAAGGCTGCAACACACTAGCACGAAAACCAACGGTAAGATTATACTCGTCACTGCTGTGGTGGGTAACATGTACTGCCCAAAAAAAGCGGGAATGATGATCCAGGTAATGAAGCAGGTAGTAGGCAAAATCTTCAACAATTAATAAAACAATCCAATATAGAATGACATTGGATATCGAAAAAAAATGAAACTCATAAAAGTAGGTAAGAATAGCCAGGCTGATCCTCTCGTAATAATATCAAGTCCCATGTTAAGCAACATCAGGTAGAGGTTTGTGAAAGTTCCTTTTATTGTATAAAATTTTTTTATGTTGGAAATAACTTAATAAAATCTCACTGCCAATAACCACAATATAAATGGGCGTGGTGATGAGTATTAAAAGTGTTTCGCGAAATTGTTCGGTCATTAGTTTTTCAAAGAATAGGACGCAAAATTAAAAATCAGAGAAAAGAATGAAAGGGATTTTTGAATTCAATTTATATAGCACCCTTTTTTATTTGTTCCACTACGGCAGGGTCAAGCAGGGTAGAGGTATCTCCCAGATTGCTTGTATCACCTTCGGCTATTTTGCGAAGAATTCTGCGCATAATTTTACCACTTCGTGTTTTTGGTAAGCCACTAACAATTTGTATTTTATCGGGCTTGGCAAGCTTGCCTATTATGTTGCTAACCACCTCGTTTACATCACTAAGTATAAGGTCTGGGTTAACATTGGCTTGTTGCAAAATGACAAAGGCATAAATGCCTTGTCCTTTAATATCATGTGGGTAACCTACCACAGCCGATTCTACAATATATATACTTTCGTTAATGGCATTTTCAACTTCGGCAGTACCTATGCGGTGGCCCGATACATTAATTACATCATCCACCCTGCCAATTATGCGATACAAGCCATGCGCATCTCTGCGCGCGCCATCACCAGTAAAGTAATATCCGGCATAGTTTGCAAAGTAGGTTTGACGGCACCGTTCATGATCACCATATGTGCTTCGCAATATGGATGGCCACGGAAATTTTACACACAGATATCCTTCAACATTATTCCCGATAATTTCTTTTCCATCATTATCCAATAGTACAGGTTGAATGCCGGGTAATGGAAAACCTGCATGCGCAGGTTTTTGTTCATTGATATTGGGTAAGGAGGTTATCATTATTCCCCCGGTTTCAGTTTGCCACCAGGTATCCACTATGGGGCAACGGTCTTTACCTATTAGTTGGTGATACCATTGCCATGCTTCTTCGTTAATTGGTTCACCTACAGTTCCAAGAATTTTTAAGGAAGATAAATTGTATGGAGCCACCCACGCATCGCCACAAGCCATTAGCGAGCGAATAGCAGTAGGTGCAGTGTAGAATTGTGTTACTTTATATTTATCTATCACATGCCAAAATCTTCCGGCATCCGGAAAATTAGGAACACCTTCAAACATGACCATGGTAGCTGCATTTAGCAAAGGGCCATAAACAAAATAGGTATGCCCTGTTATCCAGCCTATATCAGCAGTACACCAGTAAACATCGTTGGTAGCGTATTGAAAAACATTTTTAAAACTATACCCTGCATAAACCATGTATCCACCGCAGGTATGAACCACTCCCTTGGGCTTGCCTGTGCTGCCACTGGTGTATAAAATAAACAGGAGGTCTTCGCTATCCATAGGTTCGGGCGCACATACTGTTGATTGCATGGGCATTACATCATGCAACCATAAATCGCGATTGGCTTGCATAGCTACTTCGGTTGTGCTGCATTTGGCCACAAGCACAGTTGCAACACCCGGGCAATTAATCAATGCCTGATCAACTACTGCCTTGGCAGGAATTTCCTTAGCTCCTCTGCGTATAAAATCACTGGTAACTACCAATTTGCATTGGGCATCATTGATGCGGTCGGCAAGCGACTGTGCCGAAAATCCACCAAACACAATAGAGTGCACAGCACCAATGCGGGCGCAGGCTAATACTGCGATTGCCAGATCGGGTATCATGGGCATGTACAAACATATACGGTCACCTTTAACAACACCATGTTGTTTAAAAACGTTTGACATGCGACACACTTCATCGCTCAACTGCTGATAGGTGAGTGATTTTCCATTTTCATTAATATCATTTGGCTCCCAGTGTATGGCAATTTTATCAGCGTGTTTAGGTAGATGGCGGTCAATACAGTTTTCAGTAATGTTCAACTTCCCATTAAGAAACCATTTTACACTCGGCTCAGTAAAATTCCATTCAAGTGTTTTATCCCATCTTTCGCTCCAGGCGAAATTGTCAGCTATACTATCCCAAAATTTTTCGGGATTTTCTATACTTTCTTTGTAAGAAAGGTCATATTCTGATGCAGTTTCAATATGAAATTTAGCCATTGTTCAATAGTAATTTGAGTTGTCTAAAGTAAAAATTTAATTGTTAATGCAGTAGTGCTAATAAATTTACTTGCAATTGATTTTTAGCTTTGCGCAAATATTTACTGTTAAGAAGTATGAAGTGGATTGTTAGAATTTTTATAGTCGCATTGTTATTGGCAGGTGCAGGGGTTGCCTATTTTGCCATGAATTATGTGTATAATAAAAACACTGGTTTTAGCGAAGCTCAAAAAATGTTGTACATAAAAACAGGCAGCAGTTTTGAGGACGTAGTGCGAGCTGCAAGTGAGCAAAACATAATAAAGGACTTAGATGCTTTTAAGTGGCTGGCTAATAAAAAGAAGTATATTGGTAAGGTTAGGCCAGGATGCTACAAAATAAAAAAGGACATGACCAATGAGCAAATTGTTAATCTACTGCGTGCAGGCGTTCAGGAACCATTGAAGGTAACCTTTAATAATATACGCACAGTAGAATTACTTGCCGGACGCATAGCAGCACAATTAGAGGCTGATAGTACTTCGCTTTTCAGCTATTTAGCTGATAGTGCTACTGCTTCCCAATATGGATTTAATAGCCAGAATTTTATTTCGATGTTTATACCCAATACCTACGAGATGTATTGGAATACCACTACCGAAGGGTTTGTAAAACGCATGGCACGTGAATATAAATCATTTTGGAATGATAAGCGAAAAGCCAGGCCGAAGAATTAAATTTATCGTATTCAGAAATCACTACCATTGCTTCCATTGTGCAGGAAGAAACTCACATGGCAACTGATAAGCCCATCATAGCAGGCGTTTATATTAACCGAATAAAAAAGGGAATTCCCCTGGAAGCAGATCCAACACTAAAGTTTGCATTAAAGAATTTCGAAATTCGCAGAGTACTCAATGCAGATAAACTGGTGGAGTCGCCTTACAATACATATAAGTATGCAGGTATTCCTCCGGGGCCAATATGTATTCCTGATATAAGTACCATTGATGCGGTGCTTAATTACTCCAGGCATGATTATATTTTCTTTTGTGCTAAAGAAGATTTGTCGGGTTACTCTAATTTTGCCATTACCAATAGCGAACATGAAGCCAATGCCAGACGCTATCAGCAAGCACTAGATAAAATGAACATCAAACGATGATAATACATTACAAAATAGGCGCTATTAAGCCTCACACACACTTTGTAGATATTGAAATGTATGTTAAAGAAATTAATGCAGACGCTCTGGAAATCTGCATTCCCGTTTGGCGGCCAGGCCGCTATGAAAAGGGGATGTTTGCAAAAAACGTAAAATCTTTGTCGATTAAAAATTCTCATGGAGCACCTATAACATACAAAAAGACAGATCACTCTTCGTGGTATATAGATACCAGTAACACAGAATCAATTACCATAACCTATAAATATTTTGCTTTTCAACCGGATGCCGGTGCTTGCTATAGCGGTACTGATATTTTGTATGTGAACCCTATACATTGTTGTATGTATATAAATGGTTTTTTGCATTTGCCTGTTACACTATCATTAGCTATAAATCCTGATTGGAAAGTTGTCACCTCTCTTAATCAACAAGGAAAAAACTATTGCGCAGATAATTATGATGAGTTAGTAGACAGCCCGGTTCTTTGTGCTCCGCAAATTGCTACATGGAAATATGAATGCAATAACATTGCCTTCTACATTCACTCTTGGGGCACGCATACGTTAAACGAGAGTCAGGTTATCAAGGATTTCAAATTATTCACACAACTACAGTTGGATGTGATGCAACATTTCCCTGTAAGCGCATATCATTTTATACTACTGGCATTACCACATACTTTTTATCATGGTGTGGAGCATACCAAATCAACCGTGCTGGCTCTTGGGCCGGCACAAAATATTCACTTGCCTGAGTTGTATAATGAACTGGTTGGTGTGGCATCTCATGAGTTGTTTCACGTTTGGAACATAAAAACATTGCGCCCAGCGCAAATGTTGCCATATAAATATGATCAAGAAAATTTTGCTGACACCGGATATGTATATGAAGGTTTCACCACTTATTATGGCGATTTATTTTTGCTGCGCTGCGGCTATTTTAACCTTGAACAATATTTTAGAGAAGTAAGTGACCGCCTTAACAAGCACATGCTCAATCCAGGAAGAATTAATTATTCGGTACGCGAAAGCTCATATGATACTTGGCTCGATGGATATGTTGCAGGTGTTCCAGGGCGCAAAACATCAATATATGACGAAGGTTCTTTAATAGCGTTGTTAATTGATTTATTGATTATAAAAAACACGAAGGCAACCAAATCGCTTGATGATGTAATGCGAATACTCTATAATGATTTTGCATTGAAGGGCGTGGGTTACAAACATCAGGATATTTTGCATGTATGCAGAAGTTTGGGAGGTGAGGATATAAATTATCTTTTTAAAGAAATAATTGACAAACCTGTTTCTTATTACGAATACTTACTTAAAGTTTTGACAGATTTTGAAATCACTATAGTTGAATATCCAGCTTCAAACATGATTGAAGCATGCTATGGAGCAAAACTTGTTGCACATCCGGTTGGGTATAAGGTGGTGCAGGTAATAGAAGATTCTCCGGCCGATAAGGCCGGTTTAGCAGCAGAAGATATAATTAGTTCTATAACTAATAAAGCAACTGCAGTTGTCCATCCATTTGAAAAAATTTCGGATCGCGCACAGGCAGAAACGTTGGTGATGCAAGTTGCTAATCTCATGCAAGGGCCGGTTACCAAAGAGCTAATTCCTGATAGTAATTTTTATTTCTCGCGATATGAGCTCAAGGCAGGATCAAATATGAATGATAATAAGTTAACTAACTTTTTATTCAGCACTCGCTCTGCAAGTTAGATGTTGCAATGGAATCTGCTCTCCTCGGAATTTTGGATTAACACCAATCCAAAAATCAATTAGTGCTTTTGATTTTGCAAGATACTCTCTTAGGTTGATATTAAAATCTGAATTATGCGAAATATCTTCAGCATTATATCCGATTACATGCATGGATAATTTATTTGCAATAAACACAGCAAGTTGGTTGTGGAATTCTTGTGAAACAACAATAGCGCTGTCAATTCCAAAAATTTCTTTTAAACGTACCATTGAATCAAAAGTTCTTAATCCGGCATAGTCAAGAAATATGGCACTGTCAGGAATACCTGCTGCTATTAACGCTTGTTGCATAGCAACGGGTTCATTGTATAACTTACTGCTGTTGTCACCACTTACAATTAGCAAGTCCACCTTTTTGTTTTTTATAAAGTGTGTAGGCTGCTTGCATGCGAAATGTAAAATAAGGATTTGGCAAACCATTACTTAAGTTGGGATTGGTGCCAAGCACAATGGCTGTGTGAAAATGCGGTGTTAATTCAATATTACTTGTAAGCTGATTACGTGTTGATTTTATTATATAAATGTTTGAACCAAGAAGAAAGAAAAAAACAGCAATTGAAAAGATAAGTGTATAACGTAATAAACGGGAAAACCAAAGTTTCATATTACTGCTTCACAAGATGTGTAACGCAGTTATTCCATGTTTGTGCGTTTGATAATCGTTCTTTGTAATTAATTATCATTCCGGTTGAAGTAATTTTTCCTTGACCTTCAAAAATATGCGTTTCTAGTTGCACTCCTATATTGAATGCCAATTGATTAGGAATATATATATCATCATCAACGATATCTGCATAAATCTGCGTGTTATTGTAAAAGTTGGCAAACTTGCTGAACACTATGCGTTTGTTTTTATAACTATCTGCTGTTATAGTTTGCTGATAATTGGCATAAAAAGAGCCATTGCAACTATCTGTTACGCTGTATGTGCCTTCCAGGTTTTCAACTTCGTTCACCACATTCACTCTACGAGCAGCATTGTTCGAATTGCCGGCCGCATCTTCTACGCTGTAGTTAACAAAATAAGTTCCTCGCACATTAAAATTAACAGAGGAGTTTGTATTTATTTGGCTGCTGAGGTCTCCATCTTTATTATCGCTGGCAGTTGCTCCCGGGTCATAGAATGCACTATTTAACTGTTGATTGTAAGGGTTGTCACCTTTAATGGTGATAACGGGTTCCGTAGTATCTTTTTTTATACAACCAAAACACATGGCTATGCATAAAATGGTTATTAACATAAGGCTCTTTTGCGTAAGGTTTTCCATGTTTGAATTTTTTTGAGGCGTAAAAATATTTAGAAAAATTAAAAATGGAGTAAAAAAAAATGCTGCTCGATAAAGCAGCATTTTTTTTTAGCAGGTATCTTCTAAAAATTACTTGGTGTAATGTGCTACACATGTAGTAGAAGCACCACCTTGAGATACATTGATATCTGTATAGGTTAATACAAAGCCATTAGAAGTTTTAAAGCCAGAACCTTGGAAGGTATGTGTTTCGCCCATACTGCCGATGGCAGTAGCAGTTTGAGATGGTAAATCTATAGCGTTACCACTTATGTTGGCATAAATGCCAGTGTTACCTGAATAGTCAGCAAATTTGTTAAACTTAACGCGGTTATTAACCACTGTAGAAGTTGTTACCGTTTGTGCATAATTAAAAACAAGTGCATCAACACCGCAAGTATCCTTTACCGTGTAGCTTCCAGCCCAAGGTTCCGCATCATTTACTACGTTTACTGCACGTATGGCATCACCCACATTACCTGCAGCATCACTTACAGAATAGTTAACATTATAAGCACCAACCTGATCTTCATCAATTGCATCGGCACCTGTGATAACTATACTTGAGGTCAAATCACCATCTTTATCGTCCGTTGCAGTAGCTCCTTCTTCCTGATAGCTATCACCAAGGCTTAATGATAAAGGATTATCACCAACCAAAGTAATTACCGGAGGAGTAGTATCATCTTCACCACAACCGGTTAGAATAATTGTGCCAACCGTTAACATAAGGGCTGACACTAAAAATGCAAAATTTTTCTTCATTTTTTGTTTTAAGTTTATTATAAATATATTTTTTTCGGGGGGCAAAGATAATACCATTTTTCTCATGACATTATTTTTCACAAAAAAAATTCATCTTCGTTCGCTTTTATATATAAATAATGTATTACTTTTGCACCCATTAATTTTTAAAATCGAAAAAACAAAAAATGAAGAAAATTTTAAGTTTATTGGCAATTGCAGGAACAATGTCAATAGTTGCTTGTGGACCTAGTGCTGAAGAGTTAGCAGCAGAAAAGAAGCGCATTGAAGATTCAATTGCGTCTTTCGAAAAAATGAGAGATGATTCTATTGCTTCGTATAACAAAGTAATTGAAGATTCTATCGCTGCATTTAATTCAAACAAAGCTGCTGCCGATTCATTAGCCGCTAAAATGGCTGCTGATTCTCTGGTTGCGTATGCTTTAAAGAATAAAGTGGCTCCAAAACCAAAGCCAAAAACCATTCCTGAAAAAATAAAGGAAGAAACTAAGAAGGCAACTCAAGGCAGAGGTTAATTTTAATTTTAAACAGTTTAATGAAAAAAGCTATTTCAATTGCATTTTTGGCTGCCATCATTTTTCAAGCATGTGGTCCTAACGCTGACGAAATGAAAGCATCCGATGAGCAACGTAAACAAGATTCCATTGCAGAAGCAGATAGCATGCAAAAGGTAATGGATGAAATGATGAACGAGAGTTCTTCAGATAAGTCTGATACAATGACCATTGAATAGTATTTTTTCTTTAATGATATCAAGGCTGCCTACAGGCAGCCTTTTTTATTTCACAATCAATTCATCTACAAACAGCCATGCCTTGTTGCCTGCACCCTCAAAACCTGCAGGTATTTCACCAAAATTGGTTATACTTGCTTTTATATACCTTGCTTTAACTGATTTGTTTGCCTTATAGGAATGTATCCTTTTGGTTATTGGTGAGATAGTAACCTCATTGTATGGAGACAAATCTGCGGTGTCAACCCCGGTTGAAAAAGAAACTTTGGCGGGCAAATGAATCCACGAATCTTTTTTGTCAATGGAGTTTATCGAAATTTGATTAATGGACTTTTCGCTGCCAAGATCAATCAAAATGGAGCAATCGTTACCCCAGTAGCCAAACCATTGTCCATCGCCATAGTTAGAACTGCCTGAGATGGCATTAACAATAAAATTTTTATCACCGGGATTGTAATTTCCACTGCATTCCGTCATGCTTAATACCTCTGCACCTGTGGCTATATGTGAAGTAAAAGTTTGAGTAAACAGGTTGCTAAGTCTTTTATCATTTTTATAAGTAGCAGCATTAATAGTAAAGGAATTAGAAATTGGAATAGCTTTGGTATACAATGGTGATTGGGCAGTTAGTTTTCCGTTTGTTGTGTATCGTATTTGTGCGTTTTTATTTTTTGTTTCTAAAACGTAATAGAGTTTCTGATTTGCCATTTTCTCCATTTTACCATAAACGCCTAATACATGCTTAGCATAATTTACTCCAAACGCATCAAGCAACGTAAAGTTGCCGGAAAGCCGGGTCAGAAAACTTTCGTAATTTTTATTTTCAGGCATACTCCATAGTACTTCGCTTAGGGCACAAGCGCGCGGATACACCATATATTCCACATGCGAAGATGTATCTATATATTCAGTCCAAACATTACATTGTGCACCTAGTATATGCTTGTGGTAAGATGATTCTAGCTCAGTTGGTATAGGGTTATAGTTGTATACTTTTTCCACCGAGGTAAATCCTCCAATAGCATAAGGCTCATTGTCGCGCAAATACTGATAATGATCGAAATAGCAATGTGAGCCTGGGGTCATAACCACATCATGTCCTTGCGATGCTGCTTCAATACCACCGCTAACCCCACGCCAACTCATTACCGTGGCATTTGGCGATAGTCCTCCTTCCAGAATTTCGTCCCATCCTATTAACTTGCGATTATTGGCGCTCAGGAATTTTTCGATTCGCTTAATAAAATAACTCTGCAATTCCATTTCATCCTTTAAGTTTTCTTTTTTCATTAGAACTTGACAGAATTCACTGTTTTTCCACGCTTCCTTTGGACATTCATCGCCACCAATATGAATATAGGTAGAAGGAAATAGTTGCATTACCTCAGTTAGTACATCTTGCAAAAAAGTAAAGGTGGTGTCATAAGGGCAATACACATCGCTAAAAACACCCCAACGAGTTCCAACTTCTATTTCCCCTCCTGTACAGCTATATTCTGGATAGGCAGCCAGCGCTGCAAGCGAATGACCTGGCATTTCTATTTCAGGTATAATGGTGATGTTTTTCATTTGCGCATACTGCACCACTTCTTTTATCTGTTCTTGTGTATAAAAGCCACTATAAGGTCCCGGTATAACAATCGAATCTTTGTCGCGCGAAACAAAGGTGGTGGTTTCTTTACGCACCGAGCCCACCGAAGTTAGTTTTGGATATTTCTTGATTTCTATGCGCCAACCCTGATCATCAGTAAGGTGCCAGTGAAAAGTGTTGTATTTATAGAACGCCATTAAATCAATGTATCGCTTTATAAACTCAATTGGAAAAAAATGCCTGCATACATCCAAATGCATTCCACGATATACAAAGCGTGGATAATCTTTTATTACACATCCGGGAATATTTATTTTTTCTAATGCCGTTTTGCTTGTATAGGTTTTGGCAGGAAGCAATTGAGCAATAGTTTGAATCGCATAAAAAAATCCTTGCTTGCCTTTTGCTTTTACAAGCACACTTGAGTTTCGTATGTATAATTCGTAACCTTCATTATTTTCTATCGTATTATCCCGAAAAAACACAATGCTATTGTCAGCTATAGATGCGGTGTCAATATTTTGAATTTGTATATTAAGGCCAAAATGAGGTGCAACTATAAGTGTAAATTGTTTTATGGTTTGCAACGAGCCAAATTCATTAGCATCTAATATGACACTTGTATTTTTATTCAACTCAAAATGATGTGGCATTTTTTCAAGCTGAACCGGCATAGGGATAATGTTATAAATATTATTCGTGTTTGCTTTAACGGTGCTGCATTGTAAGTTTATCAATAAAAACAGATAGATAATCGTTTTTCTCATTCGTATTTATTTTTTATGCAAATGAAAAGATTATTGAGATTAGATGTTGCATAATTTTTATCATGATGGATAGTTTACGAACAACCTAACAGGAGGCATTCATTGCTATTTGGAACGTTATGGTTCATCATTGCTATTTGCTTACAGCTATTTCTTCTTCTAAATACTATAATGCCATATTTATGATCTTTTAAAATTTTATGCCGAATTTAAATAGGTTCTGTGAATATGCTATAATAAGTTATGTTTGGGCTTTCATTTTGGTTATGATTAATAGGGTAATTATTATCGTTATGTGCTTGGCAGGATTAGCTGCAAGAGCACAAAATATTTATAAGGGTATTGGTAATGTAAAAAGTGCTACTTCCAAAGCAGGTGCATTGGATATAGTTACCGACCATGCATTTGTAAAATGCGCTTACTATTCACCAAACATAGTTCAGGTGCGAATAAGCAATAAACCGTTAGAGAAATATTTTAGCTATGCGGTAGTTGCAAATCCAAGGCAAGTTGAGCCCCGGTTTGTCGATGGTACTAGTATTCAGTTTAATACCGACTCATTAAAAATTTCTATTTCGAAAGCACCGTTTCGAATTTCGTTTGCCAACCGAAATGATGAACTATTAAATGAAGATGATACTGAACTTGGCATACAGTTTTGGAATGATGAGATTACTATATTTAAAAAACTATTTCCTACCGAGCGGTTTGTTGGACTGGGAGAAAAAACAGGCCCTATTGATAAACGTGGCCTTTCATTTACCAACTGGAATACCGATGACTTTGCCTATACTACCGAGGCAGATCCGTTATATAAGACCATCCCATTTTACATTGGAATAGCCAACGGCAAGTGTTACGGAATTTTTGTTGATAACAGCTACCGTACTAATTTCAATTTTGGCGCGTCCACAAACCACCAATACATGCATTTTAGTTGCGAAAGCGGGGAGATGACTTATTATTTTATCAATGGAAATTCGATTGCCGAAATAATAGAATATTATACAGACTTAACAGGCCGTATGCCCATACCTCCCTTATGGTCGCTAGGGTATCAGCAATGCCGGTGGAGTTATTATCCCGACAAAGAAGTTTATACAGTAGCCAAAAATTTTAGAGACAAGCAAATACCCTGCGATGTCATTTATAATGACATTGATTATATGGATAGGTATCGTGTTTTTACTTTTAGCGAAACTAAATTTCCGGATTTTAAAAAGTACACCGACTCATTAGGCAAGATGGGTTTCAGGGTGGCTGTAATAATTGATCCTGGTATTTCAGTTGCTAAGGATTACAACGTATACAGTGATGGTATAAAGCAAAATGTATTTCTAAAATATCCATCGGGAAAATTATATACTGGCGATGTATGGCCTGGCGCATGTCATTTTCCTGACTTTACCAAAGCCACTACCCGAGGGTGGTGGGGAACTCATTGCAAAACCTTAACGGATGCAGGTATACGTGGTTTCTGGAACGACATGAACGAACCCGCGGCATGGGGACAATCTATTCCAAACATACTCATGTTTGATTATGATGGGCATCGCACTACCATGAAACAGGCGCACAATGTTTATGGAATGCAAATGACAAGATCGACTTATGATGGTGTACGAAAGGCGCACCCTGATGAGCGTCCATTTGTTCTAACCCGTGCTACCTTTGCAGGAGGGCAGCGATATAGTGCCGTATGGACCGGTGATAATGATGCATCGGATGACCACATGCTTATGAGTGCGCGCATGATACAGAGCCTGGGTATAAGCGGATTTGCTTTTGCCGGTGCTGATATTGGTGGATTTGCCAATGATCCTGATAAGGACTTATACACCCGTTGGCTATCAATAGCAGCTTATACACCCTTCTTCAGATGCCATAGCATGATTAATACCCGCGACCGTGAACCTTGGGCGCTGGGCGAAGAGACCGAAGCCATTGCACGAAACATAATAAATAAACGATACCGTTTATTACCGTATTTATATTCGGCATTTCATAAAGCTTCGCAAACGGGCATGCCTGTAGTGCGTAGCTTATGCCTCGATTATATGAACGATGGCAACGTATATGGTTATGGTTACGAAAACCAGTTTTTGTGTGGGCAGTCGTTGTTGGTATGTCCGGTGCGAAGCAAAGACAGCTATGCCTCCATCTATTTACCTGCTGGAAAATGGTATCGGGTTTCTACCAACAATGTTTATGAAGGAGGCAAAGCACATCTTGTTGATGCCCCGTTGAATGATTTACCCGTATTTGCAAAAGCTGGAGAAATGATAATCAGGCAAAGCCTTATTCAGCACACCATGCAGCAACCATCCGATACATTGGAAATAACCATATATGGCGGTGATAGTATTTCTACATTTGAATATTACGAAGATGATGGCATCAGTTACAATTACCTGGATAAGGAATTTTATAAGCGCAACATTGTTACTGATTGCCGCAAGCGGGAATTAGTTTTTCAGCAGCCTGAGGGAACCTTCGTCTCAAAGTTTAACTATCTGAAAGTTGAATTTATTGGTACGCTGGCCGAGGTTTTAAATTTGGTAGAGGATGGCAAAAGAATTACGTATTATGATGATAAGGTTGTCAAAGGTGTTTGTGTACTTCCGTTTTCTAATAAGCTGTTTAAATTAGAATGGAGAAATCTGGAATAAGAGGCTTGTTGTTTGTTATACCAATTCTAATTATAAAATAGTCCAAACTATTTTATAATTTTAGAATGGTTAATGCCGATATAGCTTGAAAATAGTGCAATCAAATAAAATGAAGATTGGACTATATTGAAAGCATAATCGGTGCTACATCCAATTTTTTTTGCAAAAAAAATCAAAGCCATTTTGTAAAATAAAAAAGCCCTCGCATTTGCAAGGGCTTGTAGTTTATTCGATATACGTTTTCAGGTTACTTTACTTCTTCAAAAGGTACGTCTTTAACATCATCGGTACTAGCTGATTGGTCACCTGATGCAGATTGCCCTTTATCAGCAGTGGAGCTACTGTTTGCATTTTGTTGTGCAGCATATACATCTTGCGCAGCTGCTTCCCATGCTTTATTCATTTCGGCCATTGCTGTTTCTATAGCTGCAACATTGCGCGCAGTGTGTGCTTCTTTCAATTGAGCCAATGCCGTTTCAATGCTCGTTTTCTTATCTGCAGGAATTTTATCGCCAATCTCTTTCAACTGTTTTTCTGTTTGGAAAATCATAGTATCAGCCTGATTTATTTTTTCTGTTTCTTCTTTCAAACGCTTATCGGCATCTGCATTGGCTTCGGCTTCTTGTTTCATGCGTTTAATTTCTTCTTCGCTTAGGCCGCTGCTTGCTTCTATGCGTATGTTTTGCGATTTGCCAGTGCCCTGATCTTTTGCAGTTACATGTAATATACCGTTGGCATCAATATCAAATGTTACTTCAATTTTCGGAATGCCGCGTTGTGCTGGCAGTATTCCATCTAAGTGAAATCTGCCAATGGTGCGATTTGCATTTGCCATTGGTCGCTCACCTTGCAATACATGCAATTCTACCGAAGGCTGATTATCGCTTGCCGTACTGAATGTTTCACTTTTCTTGGTTGGTATTGTTGTGTTAGATTCAATTAGTTTGGTAAATACTCCACCCATTGTTTCTATACCTAACGAAAGTGGTGTAACATCAAGCAGTAACACATCTTTTACTTCACCTGTAAGTACCGCGCCTTGTATGGCTGCACCCACGGCTACTACTTCATCCGGATTTACTCCTTTGGATGGCTTCTTGCCAAAAAACTTTTCTACCAGTTCCTGTATGGCAGGTATGCGTGTGCTACCGCCTACAAGAATAACTTCGTCAATTTGACTTGCATTAAGTTTAGCATCTGTCAACGCTTTTTTGCAAGGCTCCAGTGTTGCCTGAATTAGTTTATCGGCAAGTTGTTCAAACTTAGCGCGGGTAAGAGTTTTTACCAAGTGCTTAGGAACACCATCAACCGGCATAATGTACGGCAGGTTAATTTCTGTTTGCGCACTGCTCGATAGTTCTATTTTTGCTTTTTCAGATGCTTCTTTTAAGCGTTGCAATGCCATGGGGTCTTTGCGTAAGTCTATGCCTTCGTCCGACTTAAACTCATCGGCCAACCAGTCAATTATTACCTGATCAAAATCGTCTCCACCTAAGTGAGTATCGCCATTAGTTGATTTTACTTCAAACACACCATCACCTAATTCCAGGATAGAAACATCAAACGTTCCGCCACCCAAATCAAATACTGCTACCTTTGAATCTGTATGTTTTTTATCTAACCCATAAGCAAGGGCTGCCGCTGTAGGTTCGTTTATTATTCGCAATACTTTTAAACCCGCTATTTCTCCGGCTTCTTTGGTTGCCTGACGCTGCGAGTCATTAAAATATGCAGGCACAGTAACTACGGCTTCATGCACCTCGGTTCCAAGGTAATCTTCAGCGGTCTTTTTTCATTTTTTGCAACACCATTGCCGATATTTCTTGTGGAGTGTAAGTCCGGTCATCTATTTTCACGCGTGGCGTATTGTTTTCGCCTTTGGTTACTTCATAAGGTACACGTGCAATTTCTTTAGAAACCTTGTCATACGTTTCGCCCATAAAACGCTTTATCGAATAAATGGTTTTCTTGGGATTTGTAATTGCTTGTCGTTTTGCAGGGTCGCCAACTTTGCGTTCGCCATCTTTTATAAACGCAACAATGGAGGGCGTGGTTCTGCGGCCTTCACTATTTGGTATTACCACCGGTTCGTTGCCTTCCATTACAGCTACACAAGAGTTGGTGGTGCCCAGGTCTATTCCTATTACTTTTCTCATTTTTTTATGTATAATTAATTTTTTGATAAGGTCTTTTTCAATCATTATGCCAACCATAAAGTTGTGACAAAAAGACATTTTAACCTCTACGCCATTTCTTGGTAACGTACTAATTTACATGTAGTCGCTATTTTTTAATGACAACTAGGAGGTTTTTAAAAGATTTATTCAATACCTTTGTCGCATAAATGATTGTAAATGGCAGAAAGTACTGAGTTTGAAACCTGGGAAGTATTCACTCAAAAAAAACAGGCAGCACCTATGGAACATGCAGGTAGTGTAAAAGCGCCCGACAAAGAAATGGCTTTGTTAAATGCCCGCGATGTGTATAGTCGCAGAAATGAGGCTATTAATATTTGGGTGATAAAGAGTGAACATATTGTGGCTTCTACTCCGGAAGATGTTGGCTCATTTTTCGATCCTGCAAACGATAAAATCTATCGATCGTCCAATTTTTATAAAACCCCCGAAGGAATAAAGCAGATTTCTTAAACGGTCTCCCTGTTCACTTTACAACCGTAATAGCTGGGCTGCTTACCGTGTTGCTTTGATTGCCTGCTCTATCTTTTACATATACATTATAGGTAAATTGCTCGCTGCTATTTCCGTTAGTTATGGGAATATTTTTACGAACTAATCTTAACGTACCTTTTATATGAATGCTTGCACCTGAAGGTGCAAGTTCACTTATTCTGAATGACTCTGTAACTCCAATTCGACTATCGGTAATAAACAAATTTTTTGCGGTGGTAGAATTTTCTCCTAAATCTCCATCGCCATCCTCATAAGCAATAATGAGGGTAACCGAATCGGTAAATTCTTTAATATTACCTGCAGGACTAACACTTTGAATACTAATAATGGGTATGTTGCTAATTTCAGGCTTATCTTTTTTGCATGAAACAAGGAAGGCACTCATCCAAATCATGATAGCTAGTAAATACCAAATTTTTGCAAGTTTCATTTTACTGATATTTTATAATCTAACAAATGTATGTAATAACTAACGAAAGTTACAATTAATAATTTTGGGTTTATTAATTTTTTATGACAGCCAAAATCTCGCTATCTTGCCCATCCATTTTTATCAAAAAAGTATCACAGCTAAATATATGCTTGTAAAGACATACGGCAGCGCAGTACATGGAGTAAATGCAACCACCATTACCGTAGAAGTAAATGTGAGCGAGGGAATTAAGTTTTATATGGTTGGTTTGCCTGATAATGCAGTAAAGGAGAGTCAACAACGCATAGAAGCAGCCCTCAAAAACATTGGCTACAAAATGCCAGGCAAAAAGGTGGTTGTAAATATGGCACCTGCTGATATTCGTAAAGAGGGCAGTGCCTATGACCTTACCATAGCCATGGGAATACTTGCCGCCTCCGAACAAATTTGGGCAGAGGATATAAGCGAGTACATCATTATGGGCGAATTAAGCCTGGATGGTAGTGTGATGCCCATTAAAGGCTCATTGCCAATAGCCATAGAGGCACGAAAGCAAGGCTTTAAAGGGTTTATATTGCCGAAAGAAAATGCCCGCGAAGCTGCTATTGTAAGCGACTTAAAAGTTTATGGGGTAGAAAACCTTAGTCAGGTAATACATCATTTTACAGGAGACCAAGCCTTGGAGCAAGTAATAGTTAATACCCGCGAAGAGTTTTATAACAAGCAAACCCAAAGCGAGTTTGATTTTAGCGATGTAAAAGGGCAGGAGAATATAAAGCGTGCCTTAGAAATAGCAGCAGCCGGAGGCCACAATGTAATATTGATTGGTCCACCGGGAGCCGGCAAAACCATGCTTGCAAAACGCTTACCAACCATACTGCCACCGCTTACGTTACAAGAAGCGCTGGAGGTTACCAAAATACATTCGGTTGCCGGCAAAATGGGTAAGGAAATGGGGTTGATTTCGGTTCGCCCTTTCCGGTCGCCACACCACACCATTAGCGATGTGGCTTTAGTTGGAGGTGGCGGCATTCCGCAACCCGGAGAAATTTCACTTGCACATAATGGCGTTTTATTTTTGGATGAGTTGCCAGAGTTTAAGCGTACCGTATTGGAAGTAATGAGGCAACCATTAGAAGAACGAAAAATTACAATATCACGTGCTCGATTTGCTGTTGAATATCCTGCCTCTTTCATGCTGGTTGCTAGTATGAATCCATGCCCTTGTGGTTTTTACAATCATCCCGAAAAGGATTGTGTTTGCGGGCCGGGCATTGTACAGAAGTACCTAAATAAAATATCGGGTCCTTTATTAGATAGAATTGATTTGCATGTAGAGGTTACACCGGTACCTTTTAGCGAATTAACCAAAGAGCGTATTTCGGAAAAAAGCAATGATGTACGCGAAAGAGTTGTAACAGCCCGCAATATTCAAGCAGAGCGATATGAGGCTACGCCCACCGTATTTTGCAATGCTCAAATGAATACCAAGCAATTACGCAGCCTGTGCAAGCTAACCGATGAAGGCACCGCTTTATTAAAAGTTGCAATGGATAGACTTGGCCTTTCGGCTCGTGCCTATGACCGCATATTAAAAGTATCGCGCACCATTGCCGATTTGGCTGCAAGCACAGATATAAAAACAGAACATCTTGCCGAAGCTATAAACTTTAGGAGTTTGGATAGAGATGGTTGGGCAGGGTAATAAATGCTTGCAGTATTTTTTCTCATCTAATCCCCCAACACATTACCTAGTTGATAAAAAGGGTAATTGTCCCGGAATTATTTATGATTTTGGTCATAATCCGTATTTTTTTTAAACAAAAATTGGTTGACTTGTTAGTGTAAGCCTGTTTTTTTAGGTTTAGTTAGATCCAGTTTTGAATTAACAAAATAAGGCACAAGTAGCTCAAATTCAAATAATTATGTTTTTTTGACAGTAAAATAATAAGCCATGCTATAATTAAAGACCAAAATAATAGCAGTACGGTTATTTAAGGTGGTAATTTTTCAACAGGCAAAGGCTCATGCCATAAATCACCTGCTGGCTTTGGAGAAAAAAAAGTTTTTCATTTGCACCACATTAACCGCTTTTAAAATTATTTATTAGACAATAAAATCTCTTTAAATCAAAATAATATGAAAAAAATCTTCGTAACAATTCTGTTTGCCGGTGTGGCGCTTTCAGGATTTGGACAATTATCCACACGCAGTAACGATAATACTGTTGAACCATTGGGAGCTCGCCCTCAAAAAGGCGATATGGCCCTTACTTTTGGTGCCGACTTAACCTCATTATTCAGCAACGATAGCGTTGATAAGGGTTTTAACAACGTTAACTCACTTGGAAGTGGGGCACCGATAAGTATCCGTTATTACTTAAGTGATAATGTGGCTTTTCGAGGTGCTATCCGTTTATATAAAGAAAATAATAAATTTAACGGAAGCAGTGACTCAACTACTCAGGTTGATGGAGGGTCACAAAATTTTGCACTAACAGACCGCGAGTTTCAAGATTTGAAACGCGAGTATGTGTTGATTCCCGGTATCCAAAAACACTTTAGCCCAGCTAATATGTTTGATGTATATGCCGGTGCCGACTTGCACTTAGGTTTCAGGAAAGAGCTCAACGTTGACAATTCTGAATTTGCTAATGGCGATTATAATCGTCTAACCAGAACAACTAACAAGGCAGTTATAGGTTTAGGTGGTGTGATAGGCTTTAACGTATTTATTGCTCACCTGCCGGTATCGTTAGGTATGGAGTATGGCTGGACGGCTAAGTGGACTAAAGGCGGTAAGACAGAAAATGAAAAGGATGTAAAAAGTGGTACCGATGTAACCACGCTTACTTACTTTACTCAAAGTGATGATGAAAATTCATACAAAGATTTAAAACGTAGCAGTTTTGATATGGACACCAATCAGGATGTTCGTTTGATATTAAGCATTTACTTTAGCCGCAATTAATTTCATTGTAGAAAATAATAAACATTTAAAACAATGAATAAAATAAAAATTATACTCGGAATACTTACCATGGCCTTCATAACTTCGTGTACTATTAATCGTAGCGCACGTTTATCGGCACCGGTAAATGTTCAGGTTATTGTAAACTATGATAACCTAGATTATGTTGGCGAAGTAACCGGTACAGCTTCTCAGAATTTTGTACTTGGTCTGCCAATTGGCGGAAAACGTTGGCGTTATGTAAACACTGCAGTTGCAGGATCTACAGGATTCTTGCCTAACAACCGTGGTGTTAATAATGCCCTATATGATGCACTTTCACAAAAACCCGATGCAGATTTTGTTATACCTTTTAATGTAGATGAAAAACGAAACCTCATGTTTTTAGGAAGTAAGCGCACGTACACAGTAAAAGCAAAAGCTTTTAAATTAAAAGCAAAGTAATTAATTGAAACAATTTGTATTGTATGCAGGGATATGCCTCTTTCTTTTTGCCTCGTGCAAAAAAAAGGAAGAGGCAGTTCCATTGTTTGAAGTTACACCTACCGATTTTAGAGTAAGTGCCAAAGCCGGTGATATAATTTCAAAGGGGATTAAAGTAACCTCCGAAAAAGCTATCACACGATTTATAATTAAAGTGCAGATTCAAAATGATTTTCAAACTATTTTTTTAGATTCTAATAATATTGGAACTAAAACATTGAGTTATACTTTTCAGTATAAAGTTCCTGAAACAGCAGTAGGCAAATTAATTTATCTAAGTTTTGCAGCCATAGACGAAGATGGAACCGAAGGTAAAGACTTAAAGCAAATTTATGTAAGCGACCAGAGCCTTACTGAGTCGCAAGGACATCAGTTTAATTCGGGGTTTAATATTAACAACAACGCTTTTAATCTTGAACTGCTTGAGCCCAATAGCGCAGTTTTTACCGATAGCAGTAGCCGCGACTTGCAAGAGTATATACCCGACAGCAGTATTCAAAGCCTTACCTATAAGTGGTTTGCGCCAACGTATGCAAAGTTCGTAAAGTCAAACAATTTTAATTACGCACAGGCAACCGTATCGTCTGTTGAGTCTCAATACCTTAACAGCATTCAGATAAATGTTACCGATTCAATTCAAATTGGTGATATTTACATTACACGATTAAATTTAGCAGCCATACCTAAATACGTGGTAATAAAAATAACAGGAATAACCGATCAACCCGGATACATAAACGATAGCTATATCTTTAATGTAAAAAAGTAAGTACTTTTTTTCTTGCTTTTTTAATTTATTTTCTGTTTAATTTGTATCGCAAAAATTTTGCATCCGTTCTTTCATACAGAGCGGCTAGGTTCGTACATTAAGTTATGCTGGTAGTCCCTGGTTCGCGTCCCCGCGAAACAGGAAAAAAAGAAGTGGAAATTAAATACAGGATGTTTCGTTGGGACGTGAACTTTGAACAAAAAAAATGATATGGATAAAATAGGAATTTATAATACACTTGGACAATCAGTTGAATCAAATTTTGCTTTCAAGCAACTAGATGATGCTTTATTAAGAGTTGAGTGTACTCCTGAAATTACAGGGCAATTTATTTTGCGAATTGCAGGATCTGATATTCAAATCCCTTTTACTGTAATTAAATAACCGAGTAGCATGAAATTAATAAAGTTTAATGCAAGGCAAGTCCAATTGCTGCTGTTACTTTTTTTTACTAATATAATCTGGGTGAATTGTAAATCACAGAATCTATATACTAAAATCTATGAAAGTAATGGTGAATTTTATGTATGGTCATTAGCAGAACTTAAAGATAGTAGTATTATTTTACATACAAAGCAAGTAGGTGCTGCAGAAACAGGTTTGTACCATATCAATGTGTATGGGGATACTATAAGTAAGTTTAATGCGTGGCCACCAATATTGGGTGCATAGCATCACATCACATATTCCGATTCGCTAATATGTGTAGCCGTGCAGTCTCAAAATGGAATAATTGGCATACAGTCAGCCCTTATCAATCCCTATACTTGGAATATTCCAAATATAACTACCTACGCTGTACTTGGTTTTGCGTATCCTGTATGTGTATATCGTACCAAAAATGGTGATATGTTAATAGGAAGTACCGGTCCAAATGCCGGTGTCTATGGCCTTATTCGCACCGATAGTTTGTTTAATGTAAAATGGACACAATATTGCCCAGGCGGAGCAGAGCATATTTTAGAAGATAGCTTGGGTAATATTCTTGTTTCGGGCAGTAATGTTTCCCAAGCTTTAAAACCTTTTATACTTAACTATTTTGATTCGGCAGGCAATTTAATTTGGAATCGCTACTATGGCGATAATGTCAACTTTACCGGCAATATACTTGCTGCTAACATTCTATTGCTTCCCGATAGTAATTTTCTACTTGTAGGTGAAGGTAGCTTAGGGGCGGCATACCATTTTGCTAAAATTGAAAGAGCTACGGGCGATACAATTTATACACGGAATTTAAGTTACTACTATCCTCGTATGGCATTGCAAATAAGCGGAGATAATATTTTCACCTGCAGCAATAAGGATTTTAATTTTTATAATACAAATGGAGACCTTCTTTATTCAAAGCCTTTTCCCATGCCATTTCCAAAATTTCAAGCATCGCATGCCATAAATACTATAGATGGCGGAATAGTGGTAGCAGGAGTTACTGTGCCAGGAAATAATAATAATGTTCGTTTACCTACCTTAATTAAAATAGACACTCTTGGCAACAGCATGCCTCTAAGTATTTCAGATTTTGAAAAAATAAATTCGCAGTTCACCGTATATCCCAATCCTGTTTCGGGTGAGTTGCATTTTTATTTACCCGCATTGCTCGCACAACAGGATGTAATTATGAGTGTATATGATGCCACGGGTAGGTTAGTAATCAGCGCCAATCAGATAAACAGATGCGAAAACGAAACCTGCACCCTCGATTGTTCCGCACTCAACAATGGATTTTACAGCATGGTAATACAAGGCAAGGAGGGGTAGGTATTGGCAAAAATTTGTGGTGGAGCGATGATAGTTTAAGGGGAATAGTTTGAAGTTTGAAGTTGAAAGTTTGAAGAGGGATGAGGATGAGCTTTAGTCTAAGTTGGTTTCATTTCTTTTGCTAGTGAAAACCAACCCAATACCAACTAAAAGCATAAAGTGATATTAAATCGGATGATTGGTATTATGAAGCACCAAGTTCATGTAACAGCAAAGTTTACCTTAACTCGATTTTAATTTTTTTGTATGCAAAGTATAGTACACCATCACTGCACTTATTCCTAATAGAAAGGTAGCAGCCACAAAGGGCATAGATGGAAAGTAGATTGTTGATTTGCCCGAAGTGAAGAAGAAGAAAATATTAGTCATGAGTAATGGACCAAAAATATTGCACACTCATTACCGAAGCTAGGGCACCCTGTAATTCGCCTTGCGCATTTGCAGGCACTTGTTTACTCATTATACTTTGTAAAGCAGGCATTGTTATTCCACTAAGACAATATACGATGGTCACTACAAATACCATCCATGATTGCCATGAAAATGCCCACATCAGCATGCCTGCACATGCAATGGTAAGTCCGATATAGGCACTGCGTTCGTTTCCTAATTTAGGATTGATGTGCTTAATAAGCAAACCTTGCACTATAGCAACACAAATTCCAACAACACCAAGCGAGTATCCGATCATTGATGTGCTCCAATCAAATTTTTTGATCATGATAAAAGTCCATGTGCTTTGTAAAGCATGAGCTGCAATATAAATTAAAAGCATAGCTCCCAACAGATATACGATGATTGGACATTTTGAAACCTGTTTTACAGTACCGAATGGATTGGCACGTTTCCAACTAAAAGGTCTGCGATGAGCTTTGTCTAACGATTCTGGGAGGACAAAATATCCGTAGACTGCATTGAGCAAAGCAATTGCAGCACTCACATAAAATGGAACTCGGGGGCCAATGTCGCCAAGTATGCCGCCAAGTGTTGGGCCAATAATAAAACCGATGCCAAAAGCAGCTCCAACCATTCCGAAATTTTGTGCGCGGTTTTCATCCGTGCTTATATCAGCTATATATGCTTGCGCAGTGCTAAAGCTTGCGCCCGTTATGCCGGCAATAATGCGGCCAATAAATAACCAGCCAATAGTTGGGGCTAATGCAAGTAGTAAGTAATCTAAACCAAATGCAACTAAAGAAGCAAGCAAAACAGGTCTGCGTCCCAGTTTATCACTAAGCCCTCCAATAATAGGGGCAAATACCAGTTGCATCAGGCTATAGGATATTGTTAGCCACCCGCTATACTGCGCAGCATGGCTGATGTCATCGTTTATCAATTGTTCAATTAATTCCGGCATTACCGGAATTATTATTCCCAGGCCTATCACATCTATGAGCAAGGTGATAAAGATAAATCGTATGGCTGCTTTTTTATTTTGGTGCAACATCTTTAATCATGTTATTATTTTTTGTCATCATCTGCAAGTACATCTTTTAAGTCGATGTATTTCATGTAGACCATTACTCGTTTTATTTTTCTTGCAACACGTGCATTTGGTTTTAACGGTGACCATACACGTGGGTTGGGAAGTATTGATGCAATAGCAGCACACTCGTATTTTGATAATTGGGCGGCCTTCTTTTTATAGTAATGTTGCGCTGCAGCTTCGGTGCCGTAAATTCCTTCACCCATTTCTATCACATTCAGATATACTTCAAGTATTCGCTCTTTGCTCCATATAATTTCGATAAGGAAAGTAAAATAAACTTCGAGTGCTTTGCGCAGGTAAGTTCTATCAGGAAAAAGAAAAACATTTTTTGCAACTTGTTGCGAAATGGTGCTGGCACCTCTAACTTTGCCTTTATGTGTTTGGTTGTATTGTAACGCTTTTTCCATAGCATCTATATCAAACCCTATATGCTCTGAAAATTTCTGGTCTTCGGCAGCCACAACTGCCAAAGGCATTTGTGGCGATATTTCAGATAATGGGACCCAATCCTTTGTTAGTTTAACTTCTTTATCGCTATCAAAAAGTTGTTCGCATACGCGCCATATCATAAGTGGTGTTATTGGTGGATTAATCCATCTATAAATAATGGTTGTTGCAATACTCAATACAACAAACCAAATAAAGACTTTACGTAAAATGATCAGAAACTTAAAGAATATTTTTTTGAGCATAAGGCAAGCTGCTTATTCTTTAATAAACTGATATCCGGCTTTTACAGCACCCCACACTTGCTTATCTTCAGCATTCCAGCCACGGTCCCACGATACCATTTTGCTTTTGTAAATAACCACTTCGCTTGTTGCATAGGCAGCACCTCTTAAAGTGCTCAGGCATTCCTTTGCTTTTGTACTGCCAACAAAATTACCATCTTCATTTTTTCGTAAGTAAATAGCGCAGCCTTGTCTTGATATTAATGAGTCGCTAGTCAATTGTTCCAACACGTGAGGTAGTTTCCAGGCATTGATAAATGTTGAAGCGCTGCTTATTTCAAAAACGGTGGAAGTTATGGTGCTGTCATCAGCAAGTTGTAAATGATATACACGTTGTCGGTAAGGCTTATCCATTTGTGTGGCCATTGCTTGTTCTACATAAAGATATTTGCCATTCTTTTCATTGGGCCAAATGGGCACCATATGCAACACAATGTTATAATAGCTTGTATCTTTTTCCGATTGCTTTGCACTGTTATAACTGCCAGCCATCGATTCGGCAAGTTTGCCTACATCTGCCTGTGTTAATAGACGTTGCGATTTTATTGGCTGCAATAATCCAAGGCAAAGAAGTAGCATAAGGTAGTAACGTTGATGTTTCATCGTATTAGGATTTAAGTATTATTTACTTTTTTTTGGGGGAGTCAGGTCTTTACTATTGATAAGGTATATTTCGTCTTGAATTTTTACTGAAGCTTTTTTACTTTGTGTTTTTAATGTTTGCCATTTAGTGGTTGGTTGCAGCCTTATGTTGGTTTCATCCACTATCACCTTCTGGGTAAATTAAAATTTTTTCATCGGCATTCCAACGATACAAAAGTTTTTGTTTTCAAGTATATACTCAAACACAGGCAAATTTTTTGTGATACAGATATTGATGGAATACAGGAGTCCAATCTACTCCGGTTTCATCATAAAAAAATTTGATAACCATGCTTGCATCCATTATGCTATGGCGATTAAGTAAATTAAACTCTAAGAGAATTTTCAACCACAAATCATCATTGTCTATTGAATTGCGAATTGTGTGCAGCATTAAAGCGCCTTTATTGTACATGTCGCCACTACCTTCATTGTTAACTCCTGGTTTGCCAGCAATAGGCCGGTCGTTATCTATTCCTTTTTTTAGTCCATTAAGGTATTTGTAAGCAGCCTCTTTTCCTTGTTTACATTCTACAAATATGGCTTCGGCATACATGCCAAAGCCTTCGTGTATCCACATATCACATATGTCGCTAGAGGTAATGCTATTGCCAAACCACTCATGTGCCGCTTCGTGCACAATAATGTAGTCGAAACTCATGCCCACACCGGTACCCGAAAGATCGGTTCCACGGTAACCCATTTTGTAACCATTACCATATGCTATGCAGCTTTGATGCTCCATACCCAGGTATGGAGTTTCTACCAATTTAAAACCATCGTTGCGAAAGGTAGTCACCAAAATAAGTTTGAAAACAATTCAACATATCTTCTACTTGTTTAAAATGTTCTTTGGCTTTATTAAAATTCTGAGGCATAACATAAAAGTCGCAATCTAGTTCGCTGTACTTTTCATAATAATGCACGTACTTACCAATATTGAAAGTTACATTGTACGTGTTTATAGGATTGTTCACTTTCCATTTGAATGTTTCGGTTCGGTTGATGGAGTCAGCAGTATTTTCAATTAGTCGCCCATTTGATATGCAGCTATAACCTTGCGGCACTGTAAAAGACATCGTCATATAAGCGGGTTCGTCACTTTGATGATCTTTGCAAGGCCACCAACAACTTGCACCAGTACCCTGACATGCTACAGCTATCCACTGATTGCCATTGGCATCTTTTTTCCACACAAAACCACCATCCCATGGGGGAGTTTTTGCTGCTTGCGGTATGCCTTTGTAATGTATAGTTATTTCAAATGTATCATTTTTTTGTAATGTTTTCTGGAACTCTATAAATGTAGCATTTCCTGATTTGTGAATTTGTAAGTTGGATTTTTCAAAATCAATTTTTACAATTTCAAGATTTTCAAAAAGATCAATCTGTATCCAACTTGCGGTGTCCAATAAGTAGAAACGTATCTTATTAGATCCGGTTATACTCTTTTTTAGCGTATCAATAGTTACTTGCAAATCATAAGATTGCACATCGTAACAGCTACGTTCATGATGCAAGCCACCGCGCAACGAATCGGCACGGGAAAAATTTTCTTTTACCACACCTAATTGTCCAAAAGCATTTGCACTTATAAAAAGTAAAAATACAACAACCACATTTTTCATTACCATAATTCTTATAGATGGATGCAAATTAATTCAAATTATTCAATTGCGGTTTGTTAAGCAGGTAAATACTATCTTAAATTTTCCCCAAAAAAAAGCCGGCTTAAAAAAGCCGGCTTCCTTTGCGTTAATTATCTTTTAAAAGTTATACGAAAATCCTACGCCAAGAGCCTGCTTTATTTGAGCTCCTTTGCCTAGGTACTTTACATTGTCTTTTTCTTTTGGTACCAACGAGTTGTCGTCATAAATAAGTTGCGTGGTGTACGTAGCCGAAATGTACTTGTTAATCTTTATACCAAGAATAATATCCCATAAAACATCAATGTTTTGTGGATTCTCAAGATAATTAGAAAATAAATCGAGGCGGGTTTGAAGTTTAATATTGCTACTAAAATCATGCGTGTACCCAACTATTAAACGTGCAGCCATAAATCTTGACGTAAGATCATAAAAATCTTTACCATCAATTCTTGAAACTACTTTATCAAAATTATATCCATTGGCAAACTGCGAACGGAAGTTAAACAAGTAAGCAACATTTAGTTTGGGATTGAGCGCATACCCAAGCTTAGAGTTAATATCAATACGGTCATCGTTTTTACGGAAATCTTGCTTTCCGGCTTTTAAAACACCATAAGCAAAAAGACCATTGTTTTCCCAGCTCCACTTGCCTTTTTTATAATTGGCAAAAGGTGATACCATGGCATTTACCGATGTAGCATCATCGCCACCGGCTGCCCATTGGGTAAACGATACCTGGTTAAACATTACACTGAATATTCCACCTGTTTTCCAGGCAGTGTCAGCTTGCGAGAAGGCAACGATGCTGCACATCATTGCAATTGATAAAGAGATAATTTGTTTTTTCATATTTGTTATTTGAGTTTTTATTTTTAATAAATGATTATAAAAAGCCTGCAAAGAAAATTTCGATGCAGGCTTTAGATACTCCTTAGTGGATTACTTTTTTAATAAATCGCGGATTTCTCCAAGAAGCGACTCAGATGCTGAAGGTCCGTCAGGCGCAGGGGCAGGTTCTGCTTTTTTCATGTTATTAATAGCTCTTACTATCAAAAACATAACAAAGGCCACAACAATAAAATTGATGGTAGAAGAAAGAAACGCACCGTACTTAATTGCAATCTCCGGCACTGCAGCAGCTAGTTCCTTGCCATTCTCCATAACTGCATCCACACCTTTTTTTAAAACTATTGACCCTTCTAAGTCTCCACCGGTCAAGAGCGAGATAGGAGGCATTACAATACCGTCAATAAAGCTTGACGACACTTTGTTAAAGGCAGCACCCATTACAAAGGCTACTGACATGTCAACTAGATTGCCTTTCATGGCAAAATCTTTAAATTCGCTAAACATTCCCATTTTTTAATTAATTTTTAATTGATTATTGAGTTTCGCCATTACCAAGAAGTATGCCATTGTGTCAAAATTACAATATTGTTTATAAAAGTGTTAAGGGGCGGTTTTTTTTTATTCACAATTTATTTTGTCAGTAAAATAACAAAGTTTACATTTGCAATCCTTTTTTGAAAATTAAAAAAAAACGATATAAAATGAAGCCAGACATCCATCCAAAGGGCTATCGCCCAGTAGTATTTAAGGATATTTCATGCGATTATGCATTCTTAACTCAATCATGTGTTGAAACTAAAGACTCCATCAAGTGGGAAGATGGTAATGAGTATCCCTTAGTGAAACTAGAAATCTCGCATATGTCGCACCCTTTTTATACCGGAAAAATGAAATTGGTTGACACTGCAGGACGTGTAGATAAATTTAACAGTCGTTATAAGAAAGCAACTAAGTAACGCGTACATTTTTATAATAAAATGATTAAGCCCTCTTTAGTAGGGCTTTTTCTGTTTATTATTGGGCTTAGTATTTAATCTTGCACCATGAATATAATTTTAAAAGATTGTAACCACAGCGATTTGTATCCTTTTACATTATCGAGGCCTGCAGCTGCATTGCGTTGTGGTATTTTTACCATGTGGGAGAAATGGCAATTTTACTTTCCATCAGCATCCATTTCATTTTTGTCGCAAGATTATCTTTCCGAAAAATTCCCCACACGTCTAACGGCCGATAATTATTTTATAGATGGATCTATTTTTCCAACGCATACATTAGAAAAAGCAATCTTGCATTTAGAATCTGATGCTTGTCTGGTAAAAGGGGCGCAATTTATTGCAGCGCGATGCTCCCACGCTGAAGACTTATCAACATTAAAAAAGATACAATTCAATGGGGAGTTGGACTTTATAGCTAGCCCTCCAGATATTTTTTTAAAAAACGATGCTCAGATAAGAGCAGATTTTGCCTTAGCAAACAGCGGTAAACAGTCAATCCAGATTGATGGTACCAATCAACTAATTGGAGCCGAAGCTATTTTTGTTGAGGAAGGTGCTAGAGTTAGCTGCTCAATAATTAACGCCACCACTGGACCTGTTTACATTTCAAAGAATGCCGAAGTTATGGAAGGCTGTATGATTCGCGGGCCATTTGCGCTTGGCGAAAATGCAGTATTAAAAATGGGAGCTAAAATTTACGGTGCTACCACCATTGGTCCAGGCTGCAAGGTGGGAGGCGAAGTGAGTAATGCTGTTTTTCTAAGCAATAGCAATAAAGCACATGATGGATTTATTGGAAATGCGGTAATTGGAGAATGGTGTAATTTGGGGGCCGATACGAATTGTTCGAATTTAAAAAATAATTATGGAGAGGTAAAAATTTATCACCCACAATCAAAAAGTTATGTAAGCACCGGGTTGCAATTTTGTGGGCTCTTGATGGCCGATCATTGTAAAAGCGCTATTAATACACAGTTTAATACCGGCACTGTAACAGGCTTTAGTGCAAATATTTTTAGTGGCGATTTCCCAAGGAAGTATGTACCTAATTTTGCTTGGGGCGATGGTACAGGCAATAATAAGTTTGATTTGGCAAAGGCTATTCAATTGGCAAAAACAGTAATGCAACGCAGAGGAATAGCTTTTTCATCAGGTGATGAAAAAATTTTTAATCATTTGTACAATCTTGATTAATCAATGCGCATAGATGTAATTACCGTTCTGCCTGAACTATTGCAGGGTCCATTCGATCATAGTATATTAAAACGTGGACGCGAGCGTGGATTAATTGAAGTTAATCTGGTTCATTTGCGTGAATATGCAGTACACAAGCATCGCACCCTTGATGATTATGCCTATGGTGGTGGGGCCGGAATGGTGATGCAATGCGAGCCCATTGTAAATTGCCTGCAACATCTTAAAAGTCAGCGAACCTATGATGAGGTCATATACCTAAGCCCCGATGGTGAGCTTTTTAATCAAGCTATTGCTAATCAATTATCGCTTTTGGGCAACGTGATTTTACTTTGTGGCCATTACAAAGGGATTGATGAACGTGTGCGGCAACATTTTATTACTCGCGAAGTATCGATAGGTGACTACGTATTATCGGGTGGAGAATTGGCAGCAGGAGTCATGGTTGATGCCATATTTAGATTAATACCCGGTGTAATGAACGATGAAACAAGTGCCTTGTCTGATTCATTTCAGGATGGGTTATTGGCGCCCCCCGTGTACACAAGACCTGCTGATTATAACGGTTATCGTGTTCCCGATGTGTTATTATCAGGAAATGAAAAGCTAATAAACGACTGGAAACACGAACAAAGTTTAGAACGGACTAAAGCACGAAGACCTGATTTATATCGTAAGTGGAATAAAGAATAGTGAGTAAGTTAATGCCAACTTTTTTATACTCGGTTTGGTATAAAAAAATCTACAAAATGGATATGTATTTTAATCAAAAATTGCAACAAAAATTTTCTATTATTTTTCAAAAAATTGTGAATAAAATTTAACCAAAAAAAATGCATTTGGTTAACCTCAAATACCTTTTAAATCTGTATATTTGAGCGATATTCAAGATTTTAGAAATAATCAGTCAATCAAATGATTTTTTTGCTGTAAAAGCGAATTTCCCCCATTAGTTTAGCATAATAGTCTAAGTAAAGAATAAAATAAATATGGAATTGAACGAAGAATTAGCTGTAGAGCAACCAAAAGCAAATTATGGTGCCGACAGTATTCAGGTACTCGAAGGATTAGAGGCCGTGCGCAAGCGACCCGCTATGTACATTGGTGACATCGGTGTAAAAGGATTGCATCACCTCGTATATGAGGTAGTTGATAACAGCATTGATGAAGCACTTGCCGGATATTGCAAAAATATTCTGGTGCACATTAATGAGAATAACAGCATTACTGTGCAGGATGATGGTCGTGGTATACCAACCGATATGCACCAAAAAGAAAAAAAATCGGCACTCGAAGTGGTAATGACCGTGTTGCATGCCGGTGGTAAGTTTGATAAAGATTCATATAAAGTTTCAGGCGGTTTGCATGGGGTGGGTGTATCTTGTGTAAATGCTTTGTCTAGTTTGTTGCGTGCCGAAGTTCATCGTCAGGGAAAAATATACATGCAGGAGTATCATCGTGGCAAGCCACAAGCTGATGTTGCTGTAATAGGCGAGACCAACCGCACTGGCACTACTGTTACGTTTCAACCCGATCATGAAATTTTTATAACCACCACGTATATATATGATACGCTTGCAGCGCGTATGCGCGAGCTATCGTACCTTAATAAAGGCATACGTATTACATTAACCGATCTTCGCGAAAAGGACGATAATGGCAATGTTCGCACCGAAGAATTTTATAGTGAACGTGGCCTTGTAGAGTTTGTAGAGTATCTGGATGCCAACCGCGAAAAATTGATTGACATACCTATCTATATTGAAAACCTAAAAGGCCAATTCCTGTGGAAATGGCAATGCAATACAATACCTCATTTACTGAGAACCTGCATTCGTATGTTAACAACATTAATACACACGAAGGTGGAACACACTTAGCCGGTTTTCGCAGAGCCTTAACACGTACCTTAAAATCATATGCTGATAAATCAGGATTACTCGAAAAATTGAAATTAGAAATTACCGGTGATGATTTTCGCGAAGGGCTAACAGCAGTAATATCAGTAAAAGTGCAAGAACCGCAGTTTGAAGGTCAAACCAAAACCAAACTTGGAAACAATGAAGCCATAGGAGCCGTAGATCAGGCGGTGGGTGAGGCCCTTAATGCATTTTTAGAAGAACATCCGCGCGATGCAAAAAACATAGTTAATAAAGTAATACTTGCTGCCCAGGCTCGATATGCCGCACGCAGAGCGCGCGAACTTGTTCAACGTAAAACTGTGCTTACAGGTGGAGGACTACCAGGCAAACTGAGCGATTGCAGTGATAGCGACCCGGGCCGATGCGAAATATTTTTAGTTGAGGGTGATAGTGCGGGTGGCACTGCCAAGCAAGGTCGTAACCGAAATTACCAAGCTATACTTCCACTGCGTGGAAAAATATTGAATGTGGAAAAGGCCATGCAACATCGAATTTTTGATAACGAAGAAATACGTAATATTTTTACCGCACTTGGTGTTACTATTGGCACTGCCGAAGATAGCAAAGCACTTAATCTTGAAAAGTTGCGCTATCATAAAGTAGTAATCATGACCGATGCCGATGTGGATGGAAGTCATATCAGCACATTAATCTTGACTTTCTTTTTCCGTTATATGAAGGAGTTAATTGAACAGGGGCATTGCTATATTGCTTCTCCACCATTATATCTTGTGAAAAAAGGGAAAGAAGAAGAATATTGCTGGAACGAAGAACAAAGGCAGCTTGCAGTAAAACGCATAGCCGGTAATGGTAACGAAAGCAATGTAAACGTACAGCGATACAAGGGATTGGGAGAAATGAATGCGGAGCAACTTTGGACAACAACCATGAATCCGGATGCACGTACATTAAAACAGGTAACCATTGAAAGCGCTGCAGAAGCAGATCACATTTTCAGTATGCTAATGGGTGATGATGTACCGCCTCGCAGAGAATTTATTGAGAAGAATGCTAAGTATGCAAAAATTGACGCATAATTTTTTCATAAGGAAACATATTGAAACGGGGCTTTAGCCCCGTTTTCTTTTTCATTCAAAAAAGAAAATAATCAATTGTATTGATAGAAAAATCTAAGTGGGCATTATTTTTTTTTGTGGGTTACACATTTAATAACTTGCCACATAGCTTGCGCTTTTATTTTTTTCTTTTTATTTTGCATCTACTTCCCGTTTCGCTTTTTCAGCTAGATTAAAAATAGCATAGCTCCTTAGGAGCGAATGCTTTATAGAATAAATCCATATCGTTGTTCTTTAGTTCCCAAGGCATGACAATGTTTTCATAGTAACTGAATTCAGTTCTTTTACCAATTCTAATTATAAAATAGTCCAGACTATTTTATAATTTTAGAATGGATAATGCCGATATAGTTTGAAAATAGTACAATCGAATGAAATGAAGATTGGACTATATTAAAAACATAATCGGTATTGAATTAATTTGATAGAATCTATTTGGTGCTAAAATTCTCAAGCAATTATCAAGGGCAAGTTGCTCATTGATGGTGTTGAAAATCAGTATAAAGTTGGTTGTATCAAGCAATTTGATTCTTGCCTTTTTTGATAAATTTTAAGTCTGAAAAGTCATCTGTAGTTTTTTTGTTTAAATCTATCAATAAACTAAACCTAGCATTGTCTGCTTTATTTCTAACATTGCGCCTTGATTTAAATTATGGATTCATTAACTCAAATTGTACTCGGAGCTGGGGTGGGCGAACTTGTTATGGGTCGCAAAATTGAAAACAAAACCATTCTAATGGGTGCTATTGCCGGAATGGTTCCCGATCTTGATGTCATAATTACTTCAAAAATTGACGACCCTATTGCCAATTTAGAAATTCACCGAGGGTATTCGCATGCTTTATTCACACATGTTTTTTTGGCTATCCCATTTGCATATCTATGTTTTATAATATTTAAAGAAAAGAACAGTTTTATAAGTTTTTAATGGCTGTGGTTTTTAGGTTTTGTTACTCACGCAATGCTTGATGGCTTAACAACCTATAGCACGCAGCTATTTTTACCTTTTTCTAATTTCCTTTTTGGACTAAATAATATTTCAATTATTGACCCACCCTATACATTGCCCTTCATGGGTTTGATAATCTGGGCCATGTTTTATAAAAAAGAAAACCCAAAGAGATCTAAAATTGCTTTATGGAGTTTCTATGTGTCGACTGCTTATATGCTGTTGACTTTTGGATTTAAGTATATAGCGCATCATAACTTTGAGGCAAATTTAAAGTCACGAAATAAACTATGATCATTTATCAACCACGCCTACATTGTTTAATTCTATTTTATGGACTGGGATAGCAGTATCAGATAGTGCTGTTAATATTTCTGAGTATTCCATTTTTCAGCGGAAGAAAGAAATTGTCTTTAGTAAATACGATAGAAATCTCAAAGAAATGAAGGGGTTTGAGTGCAAAGAATTAAATACATTGAAATGGTTTGCACAAGACAAATATATCGTTACCAGACAATCAGAAGATTCTTTATTCTTTTTTGTAGTAAAATGAGGAAAAGCTGATTTTACAAAAACAGAATCTAAAGAAAGTTTTATGTTTTATACTATTTTGGTTAAAGATGGAGATGAAGTAAAAGCAGATATGTTTGAGCCAAATTTTGAAAAGGGAAAGTTTAATGACTTGATGTTAATGTTGTGGAACAGAATGTGGGAGTGATAGGAATTGATATTCTCAATTTGTTGAGTCTTTTTATTATAACCTATCATTAATCTATTCACATTCTTTCAACCTGTTCAGAGTCAAATGATTTTGAGTAAAAGGGAAATTGATATTTATTTTTCCCAGGGGCCCCCGGCATTGAAAAGCTATTGCTTCAAGCATAAACACTTGCAAATTATATGGTTGGTCGTTTAAATCACTTTCAGTTCAAAAATCACAACGGTGCTTTTATCATTACTTCTGTACAAAAAAATGAACCCGTATATCGGTCTAATGATACTATAATTGAAGGTTAATTTTGGCCGTTTCACCTTTAAACTTTCTATATATTTGCCCTGATGCTAAACACTATCAATATCATAGCTTGTATTGTAGCATACCTGTTGGGTGCTATTCCTTCGGCTGTATGGGTAGGCAAATTGTTTTACAATATTGATGTACGCGAATATGGCAGTGGCAATGCCGGTGCTACAAATACTTTTCGAGTATTAGGCCACACCGCAGGTATTCCGGTTTTGTTAATGGACATTGGCAAAGGATATCTTGCTGTGCAGCTTGCTACTATAATCGGCAATTATTTACCGGGCACGCAGCAGTTTGTAAACTTCAAACTCGCCTTGGGTATTTGCGCCTTACTTGGACATATATTCCCTGTTTATGTTGGATTTCGCGGTGGCAAGGGTGTGGCAACTATGCTTGGCATACTTGCAGGGGTTAATCCCAGGGCCGCCTTAATCTGCGCATGTATATTTATTGTTGTATGGATTATTACCAATTACATTTCGTTAGCCTCCATTCTGGCCGGTTTTGCTTTTCCATTCATTGTTATGTTATTATTCAAAGAATCCATTGTGACCATGAACATTTTTGCCATGGCTGCTGCCATCATAATAATGATTACGCATCAAAAAAATATTGAACGACTGATTCGGGGTACGGAGTCAAAAATTTATCCTTTCAAAAAGCCGACTAAACCTAAGGAATAAAAAAAGGCCATCAATAATTGATGGCCTGGTATTTTTTATTATCCAATAATATCTTATTGCTTTTTCTTTTCACGATTGGCATTATCTTTTGTAATGCGATCCATCAATTCAAGCGCTTCTTTATTCTCAGCATCTATAGCAAGAGCCTTGGTCAAAAATTCTTTAGCTTGGGCATTGTCGTCTTTTAAGATATTGTATTTGCCTTTGAACAAATACGCTTCAACCATTTCTTTTTTAGAAGCCTTAGATGGATCCGGAGAGATGATTTCTATATATTTTTCAAACATAGGGTTGGCTTCGTCAATATTGTTTTCTTTTTTGTACAACAAGGCACGGGCGCTCCAAAAATATCCTACACTTGAAGCAGGCTTAATTTCAATCACTTTTTTAAAGCAGGAGTCTGCAGTTTCAAACTGATCATTAAAGTAGAATGATTTGCCTAACTGGAAATAATCAACTGCCGATTGAGAACCAGCACAGGTCATTTTCTTTTGGTAAGCACCTTGTGCCACCTCATATCGCTTAAGGCGCATATTAACATCGCCCAAGTCATTATACAAATCGCACTCGGTGGTATCCATGGCAATTGCTTTTTGAATATTAAGTTCGGCAAGGCTGTCTTGTTTATTTTCCATCAATGCTTTTCCATAATATTTATAATCGAGGAAGATAATTTTGGCAGGATCTGTTTTGGCAAAAAACTTTTCCATGGCAGCCACGGCCTCAGGCCAGGCTTTCTTTTCACATAAGGTGTATCCCTCCAAACGGTTAAGCGTATTGTTGGTAGAATCTATTTGCTTTAACTGATTAAACACCGCAATTCCATTGTCATAATCTTTAGACTGATACAACATATATGCATACCGTGTCAGGTTTTCTACGGTAGTATCAGCTGCTGCAAGATATTTTTGATACGTATCTCTGGCCTGTGTATATTTCTTAAACAGATAATACATTTCGGCCATATCGCGATATGCAGCTACGTAGGTAGGGTCTTCGTTTATACATGCTTCAAATGCATTAATGGCTGTTTCCATATTACGCGATTCAGTCCACAATATACCAAGGCGGTGATTTCCTTTTACTTTAGAATTTAATTCAACAGCTTTCTCATACGCGGTAGCTGCTGTGCCTCCACCGTTTACATCACGTTTAGATGCATCGCCATATAACAAATATAAGTCGCTGGCTGCTTTATCTCCTATTATTCCTTTTTGTAAGTATTCTACTGCTGTTTTATATTCAGGCATTGGGCTATTTAAATATGCATCTCCAATCAACTGATATACTAATGGGCCTTTACCTTTTGTTATGGTAACTGCATTGTCAAAATTTGCTTTAGCTTCAACGGGATTTTTAGCAAATAGTGCCTCACGACCTAAAGCAATTTTTGTAATTGGATTTTCAGGTTGCAAACTGTTTAGTTTGTTAGCCATTATAGATGCACTATCTATTTTACCAGTTTTGTAATAAGCACTACCCAAATAGTAATATGCTTGTGCTGATGTGATTGCATCGCTGTTTAACAATCGCATAAAAGTGCTCTTTGCTAGGTTAAATTGGTCATTCTCAAGAGCGTGTAAGCCTTCGGCTAATGTGGGGTTTTGAGCCTGTGCCGAATGCAACAGGCCAAACATACATACCAGAATGGTTAAATTCTTTTTCATATTATTCTTTCTTTTTTTCTTTTTACAATTTTATTTCCAATTTAGTCCATGGTAGTGAAGCCATCATGAACCGTTTATTTTTTGGGAGGCGCAAAATTATAAATACTATTTAATAATAAAACCTATTAGTTATTAGGTTCATACCTATAATGGATTCCATAAACGCCTGTTTTGTTTTAGTACAATTATTACAATTGGCTGACAGATCTTTTACCCCAAAAAAAGAGGCTGCCCCTTTTGAGACAGCCTCTTCCTTTACTTTATTAAAAAGCTTATTTTTCAATCGTTATTTGCTTGGTTTCAACTTTGCCATTGTTTGAAATCTGCACCATGTAATTGCCTTTTACTAAGTTGATATCGTTAACCGAAATTACATTCATCCCGCTATTAACCTGTATCTTTTGTTCACTTACTTTATTTCCTGTCAATGTGTAAACCGAAATAGTAACCTGTCCGGCATTTTTAGTGTTGTACACTACATTAAAGTTGCCACTTGATGGGTTTGGATAAATATCATTGAAATTCGCATTGCTGTTTTCTGATATTCCAATTGGATTGCTTCCAACAAACAATTGAATGGTATGATCAGTAATAAATTTGTAAATACTGTGATACTGTGCTACACGTAAAGCTAATACATATGGTTTAACGCGTGCTTCGTTGGTAGTAGGTGTCCAACTTAACGCTGCGCTGGCAGTTGTAAATCCATTTGTATAGGCACCCACAAGCGGATTAGAAAGTATCATTGCTTCGCCAACACCGGATATTTCAAGGTAACGATTGTCTATGTCACTAGCTGTCATGGTAAATGTAAAACCAGTACCTGGAGTAATATAAAACTGCTTTCCTGAATATGGGAATGAATTAGATGTTGTTGAAATATTTGGCGGAGGTGCTAAGGTTGGTATAACCAAAATCTGATAATCTCTGCGTGTAGTTCCTATTTCAACTCCTGCACGGTATTCCTTTACTAACACAGAAACCACAAAATTACCAACCGTATTAGGCATAAAAGAAATTTCGCCATTTGTTTGATTCATGGTAAAAGGCATGCTTGTGTCAGAAGGTGGCAATGTGAATCCTACAACTTGAAGTCCACCCATTGATAATGGAATATCCAACGTCCAATAAAGCGAATCGCCATCAGCATCAAAAGGCAGGGGATTATAGATGTATGGTTGCATTAACTGAGCAATCGGAATGGGAGGGTTTAAGAATACCGGAGATGAGTTAGAACTATCAGCCCATAACTCATTAGTTAAATAAAAGGACTCTCCACAAGGATTGGTTAGATTTAAAATGGCGCAATTGCGACAACAATCTTCCCAGATAATGGTATAATCTCCCGATGATGGAAATGTAATTGTATCTAAAAATACATACTCTTCAACACCATTTCCAAAATTAGACATACCGGCCTGTGGCACTGTATTAGTGCCAATAGGGTTACTTAAGTTATCGTAATAATTCAAGATTTGCACAGGTGACATAGGGATACCGTTAGTATCACGATACACCGTAAGTGTGATGGCATATGTTAATCCACCAATGTTTTGCGAGGTAATTTGACCCCCCATAAGATGTGTGGCATTTGTTTGCACAATCAAACCGAAAGCACAAATTACTAGAAGAAGTTTTTTCATAGGATTTAAAGTTTTTTAAGAGTACACGAATGTAAGTATAATATGAACTCCTCCAACTTTTAGCTGAAAATTTCTTTTTTGGAAGAAAAACTATAAAATGTAAACAACCCGAAAAGAAAATGAATAGTAAGATGGTTACAAAGAGACTGTTTCAGCTTTCTTTATACGGAAGCAGCATAAAGCAGCCAACAGCAACAAGGCGCCTCCTATCATTACAGCTGCAATCCGATCATTATGAAGTACATTTTTCATAAAATACCCAAAAAATAAAGATGCAAGTATTTCAGGAATAACGATAAAGAAATTAAAAATACCCATGTAAAGTCCCATTTTTTCGGCAGGGATTATACCACCCAACATGGTGTAAGGCATACTTAAGATGGAGGCCCACGCGATTCCTACGCAACCCATTAGCAGATAGAGCATGGAAGGATTATCGATTAAATGAATACTTAACAGCGCAATTCCACCAATAGAAAGGCATAGGGCGTGTGTATTGCGTGCCGATATTTTACTTACAATAAATGGCAGGCAAAAGGAGAACAAGAACGTGATGAGGTTTTCTATGCTATAGGTTTTTCCGGCAAGCTCGTTGCCTAAGGCATAGTTGGGGTCATCAGTTCCTGTTGAATTGAATATATCATTGGCTACAGCTGGGCTGTAATAAAACCACATTAGAAATAAGCCTGGCCAGGTAAGAAATTGCACAAGTGCAATTCGTTTCATTTGTTCAGGCATGTGTATAATGCACGAAATTATTTCTGACACTCCTGCACTAATTCCTTTTTTACTTTCGCTCAAAGCTGATTTATTAGATGCTGCGACAGGTGGATACTCTTTACTTGTAATAACAGTATATAAAACTGCCGCAAAAATACAGCACCACCAATGTAAAAGGTGAATTCAAGATTTTGCGGAATTTTTCCATTTACTTTTTCACGAGAAAAATTAAAAACATCAACTAATAAGGTTGGAATGTATCCGGCAATAAATGAGCCCAGGCCAATAAACATGCTCTGCATGGCATACCCGGTGCTGCGTTGCTTATCATTTAGTTTGTCAGCAACAAATGCACGAAAAGGCTCCATACTGATATTGATACTGCTATCTAGTATCCACAAACTTCCCGCTGCCATCCATACCGCTGACGATTGAGGCATAACGAAAAGCATAATTGAACTGAGTATTGCCCCAATTAAAAAGTAAGGCCTTCTGCGCCCAAGAGTTGGATGCCATGTGCGATCGCTAAGATAACCTACTATGGGCTGTACAATTAATCCGGTCATTGGCGCGGCAAGCCATAATCCTGGAATTGCATCGGGAGCAGCGCCCAGGTATTCATAAATAACACTCATGTTATTCATTTGCAATGCCCAGCCAAACTGTATGCCTAGAAAACCAAAGCACATATTCCATATGCTCAAAAGGTTGATATTAGGCTTTGAGACGCTCAAGGTGTTTTGCATAGGCTCTGTTATTTTTTTATTTTCTGCAATAATACCAGCACTTTTTGATCGCTGCCAAGTAATTGACAGGTTGTTTCGGTAGCAGTATATGTTTTAGCTTCGCGTAGCGCTTGCAATAATGCATATTCTGCATCCATTAGTCCGGCACAAAACATTTCGGTACTCGAAATCTTATCAAAGGTTAGTGAATTTTTGTCAAGAAGATAATCGCCAAGAATGTTGTTGCATCCGCTTGTGCCCGAAAAATTTTTTCCATCTTTATGAAAAATCAAAATCGGTATTTTTCGAGGTTCCAGTTTGGAGAAATCAACAGTATCGGCTCTTAAAATCATCCAATTCAAATCTTCAATTGCCGCTTGCGGCAATGATGTAACCGGCTTATTAATGGTTGCATTTTGTTTAGACATATTACATTGGCTAACAAATATGGCTGCACACCATAGCAGAAGCATCTGAATTTTTACCATCGCGTATTTTTATAAAAACGCGAACGTATGTAAATAATCGGGCTTATAAAAATAAAAATCACATCAAAAAGAGGAAGCATCCATGCAAGGTTTTGTTCTTTTAATTTATAAAGACTAGCAGTGATAATTGACCAGCGTAACAATAAATATCCCGCAAGGCAGCAGGCTATAACAAGTGGTTGCAATTTTAATACGATAAGAATGGGCGCCATCAATAGTATAAGTGCCTGGGTTACATGGTAGATACTTATTAACCGCTGATCGCGGGCTTTATAATGTCTGGCAACACTCACGTGTCTTGTTTTTTGTTGAATCCAGCTTGCCCATGTTTTTTTTGGAACCGAGTAGGTAAATGATTCTTCATTTATGGCAACACTTGTATTGTTGTGCGTAGCTGCTTGGTTTACAAAAAGGTCATCATCGCCCGAGAGTAAATGTTGATGCGATGCAAAACCTTTGTTTTCAAAAAAGATGGTTTTGGTATATCCCAGATTTCGTCCAACGCCCATAAAAGCCTTGCCCGCTATAGCGCGCGACAGATAAAGGATGGCATTATGTGCAGTATCAAAACGTATGATGCTATTAAGAAATCCGCCTTCGTTTTTATAGGGTGCGTAGCCTATTATTAGTTGCGAATGTGATTGATAATTGCGCATCAAATTTTGTAACCATGTATTTCCGGATGGCTCGCAATCGGCATCGGTAAATATAAGATGTTCATGACTTGCACCTTTGATGCCAAGCGTTAAAGCAAACTTTTTTCCTGTTTTGTATTTTTCCTGCTCTTTAATGGTCACAATTTTTAAATTCGAAAACTGGGCTTCTATGCTTTGCAAGTACTCTCCGGTGCCATCCCACGAGCCATCATTAACCACAATAACCTGATAGTCGGGATAATCTTGTTTTAAAAAATAAGGAAGAAAACTTTTTAAGTTTTGCAATTCGTTTTTTGCGCAGATAATGATACTTACCGGAAGAAAAACTTTTGCATCGGTTGGGCGATAGCCAAGTAATTTTGTAAAAACCAGTAATAAATAGTAAAGCTGTATGATAATTAAAATGGAAATTAGTAAAATAGGTCCCCAAATAATAATTATATCAAAATAAGGAAGTTGCTTTATCGAATTCATAAGGTGTATTGAAGTGTGCAAATGTAATCCTTATGACTGCCAAGTATTTCGTTTTTTGAATTAAATATTAACAACAAAATAGCAGCGTTTACTTTAGTGAATCAGCTTTAAAAAAGGAATCGTTATACATTCTGAAGGTTTTGGCTTCTTTTAAAATCTTTACCTGATATACTTTTTTTTCAACGTTAGTAAGCGAATTGTTTCGCAACCAGGGATTTAATAATTTTAACTTTTTGTAATTTACTCCCTGATTAATTGCAAATTGAGCCAAATCGGTTATGCTACTATCTACTGTAATCATTTGAAAAGTGTAGGGATCATATAAGTCATAAGGTTGCAAATTGTAGCCCATTTGGCGTTGATTTTCGTAAATGTATTTTATAGCAGCAATGCGAAACAAGTAGCGCGAAGTTTCTTCGTTAAGCAGCAAGTCATCATAGTTAGTTACTTTTTGCGTAGTTAATGCTTTTTGCACACCATCAACTCCCATATTATAAGATGCAGCGGCCAGCATCCACGAACCGAAGGTTTGTTTTGATTGTTTAAGGTAATTGCATGCAGCCATGGTTGCTTTTTCAAGATGATAGCGCTCATCTACTTCAGTATTAATAGTGAGATTATACTCACGGGCAGCAGCAGGCATAAATTGCCAAAACCCTGCTGCACCACTTGGCGAAACAGCATTCGATAAATTACTTTCTGCCACAGCAAGGTATTTAAAATCATCGGGCAGGCTATTTTCTTTTAATATTGGTTCAATTACCGGAAACCAGCGATGTATTTTTTTTAATGTAATAAGGGTTTGCGATTGCCAATAGGTATTTACCATTACTTCACGGTCAAATCGCTCTGCAACTTCAGCATCTTTGAAATTAAATTTTTCACCGGCAAATGAAAAATTTTCAGGCAGATGCAATGCATGAACATGATAGTTTTTACGAAAGTCAGATTCTTGTTTTATTGCATCTTCGTTGGTGAAATTAAAAAACAAGCAGCCGGCTATAAATATATTAATGGCCAGGAGCGATGATAAAATTTTATTTTTTAGCATTGTTCAAAATATCGATGGGTAAATATCATTAAAAAGAAGTTTAATAAAAATATTCACCGTAATTACTTTCATTGCACCATGCAAAACATGGATAATAAGCTGGCAGTTATTGATTGTGGTACTAACACCTTTAACTTGATTATTGCTTGCAAGAGCGGCAGTTCGTTTAACGTACTGTTTGAAGAAAAACGTGCAGTTAAGCTTGGCGAGGGAGGAATTGCTGCTGGCTTTATAAGCAATGAAGCTATCGCGCGTGCCATAGCTGTTTTGGTTTATTCTAAAGAAAGGGCAAACGAGTATGCATGCACCGCCATACATGCCATTGGTACAGCTGCTTTGCGATCAGCAAAAAACTCAAGTGAGGTAATCAGCCAAATCGAAATAGCAACCGGCATTCATATTGATTTAATTGATGGAGCAATTGAAGCCGAATGGATTCACAAGGGTGTGTTGCTCGACCAGTTTTATCGCGATAGGCATATTATGATTATGGATATAGGAGGTGGAAGTACGGAGTTTATCATTTCACAAAGCAATACGATTGAGTGGAAGCAGAGTTTTGCTCTTGGGGCAGCTTTGTTGTTGGATAAGTTTAAGCCAGAATCAAAAATAAACAACGAGCAAATTTTAGAGCTTAATCAATATCTTGAATCATTATTAATTCCACTTTTCGAAAATTTGAATAAATATAAACCGAACATATTGGTTGGCAGTGCAGGCTCGTTCGAAACATTTGCAAGCATGATTGAATACAGTAAAGGTGTTACAGATAGCAGTGATAGTGCTATGCGCTATCGGTTTGATACAGGCGAGTTAAACCGTTTGCATGAACAATTAGTAAACAGCACCCTGGAGCAACGTTTAGCCATGCAAGGCTTATGGGCACCACGTGCCGATATGATTGTACTTGCCTCTGTTTTATTTAATTATGTAAGAAACAATTATTTTTTCAACGAATATTACATGACCCATTATTCGCTGCGCGAAGGTATACTGTCTATGTTATTTCAGCTTAAGTAAAGGTAACAAATCAGTTGGCGCCTCCGGCTCTGGGGTGATAGCGCATCAGATTTTCGCGCAGGTAGTCGCGTGTAAGGTGCGTATAAATTTCTGTGGTGGTAATACTTTCGTGTCCCAGCATTTCCTGAACAGCACGCAGATCGGCACCTCCTTCAACCAGGTGCGTTGCAAACGAATGTCTAAATGAGTGTGGCGAAATTTGCTTTCGCAAATTTATTTTTTGTGCCAGCGATTTAATAATCATAAATATCATTTCGCGGGTCAACTTGTTGCCACGCCTGTTGAGAAACAAAATATCTTCGGCTTCTTTTTTTACCGCAAGATGATTGCGGTAATGCAGCTTATAATTTTCTATCTGCTTAAGAGCGGTCTTGCCTATGGTTACCAAGCGTTCTTTATTTCCCTTTCCTATAATTTAAAAAACCTACAGACTCAGCAATATTGCTTATACGCAGATTAACTAATTCGCTCACGCGTAACCCACTACTATATAGTGTTTCGAGCATTGCTTTGTTTCGCTCGCCTTCGGGTTTGCTCAAGTCAATGGCATTTATGATGGCATCTATTTCTTCTACGCTCAATACGTCAGGTAATTTGCGCCCAAGTTTTGGACCTTCGAGCATCTCGGTTGGGTCTTGTCGAATACCTCCTTCAAGTATCAGGTATTTATAAAATGATTTTATTCCCGAAATAATGCGAGCCTGTGTGCGAGCGCTTACGCCAAGTTCGCTTACCCAAGTAATAAATTCGGCAAGTTGCACTGAGGTTACATCGTTAGGTTGTGTTTGCAGTTCTTTATATTCTAAAAAATGAAATAACTTTATTACATCATCCTTATATCCTTCTATGGTATTTGAGCTTAAACTTTTTTCAAGTTTAAGCCACGATTCAAACCCCTTAATATGACTGTTCCAGTTCATTGCAACAAAGTTAGCTTTATGGCCACGTACTTACATGCAATGCAGCCGCTATTATGCACAAAGAGATGTTGATGAAGGTATTTGTATATTTGCTGCAAATACATAGTATGAGTAAGCGGATACTTATTATTAATGGCCCCAACTTAAATTTAGTAGGTACAAGGCAACCTGAAATTTATGGCAACCTATCCATGGATACATTCATTAAAGAGTTGAGAGAAAAAAATAAGCCACATGAAATAGCCTATTATCAAAGCAACATCGAAGGTGAGTTGATAAACAAAATTCAGCTTTGCTCAACTAATTACCATGGCCTTGTTATTAATGCCGGTGCATATACACATACCTCCATTGCTATTGGCGATGCGCTTGCATCAGCAGGCTTACCTTGCATCGAAGTTCACATTTCCAATATTGCCGCGCGCGAATCATTCCGCCATACATCTTTTCTCACACCACATTGTAAGGGCTTAATTATGGGTTTTGGTTTGGCAGGATATCAAATGGCAGTTCATTTTTTGATTAGTCAATAGCGGGGTTCAACTTTTCTCTTAGAAAATTTAAAAAGAAATCTTTGTCAATGCTTTCTAAAGGGTGCTGCATGCCGGGTATCGTTAGGTAGGATGTAGTTGCAATTACATGGCTTATTTTTTGGGACTCCTGCTCAGTAACAAACTTGTCGCGCTCGCCATGCGTTATATAGATTGGTATAGTATTGTTTGTAGCATTTGAGATACTTGCAATTTGCAAATCTTGCATTTGAATTAAAAATTTTTGTGCCCGTGCGAGCATTTCCTTTGCGTTTGCATTGGTATGTATTGCATTCCAATGTTGAATAAGTTTTGGCGCTTTTAATTGAATTGACTCATATCCAAGTTTTTTAAGCTCTACTTCAACAACTTCACAAGGCCATTCCCATTTGGTATTGATAGTAATGACAAATGCAGGAAAAATGATCTTTTGTAAAAGCGCATAAGCTGCCACATATCCTCCAAGCGAATAACCAATTATATGGTAGTCTTTCAAATTGTTATGGTCAATAAAATTAGCAAGTTGAGTTGCAAAATTTGTTATGCTCCATTCGGGAATATATTTTGTTTCACCGTGACCATCAAAATTGAAGCTAAAGAATTGAAACTCACTTTTTAAGGGTAGGGCAAGAAAATCAAATTCATTTTTTGTACCGAGTAATCCATGGCAATAAATAATGCATGGTAGCTCAAACCCTTGTGCAATTTGTGGTGTAGACATTATTCGATGTTAGTTAATGTTGATAAGTTTTTCACCCAAATTTAAAATTCAAAATTGGTAAAACAACAAGGACTATAAAAAAATATATTTTTTTTTGAGCCTCGAAAGTCCTTTAATATCCTTCACCATATTTATTGGAATAATTTAAGCGAATTTGAAAACAACAGATTCGAAATTTTGTTGACTAAATCTAAATGAATTAATTAATAATGCAAATCAAAATCAGAGCAGTTCAAATAACGAACGATTTCTCAAACCTTTTTTTGGTAATTTCAACAATTGCCATCTTTTTCTTTTTCAATGAGTTTAAACAAAACCAGTTGGCGCCAATAAGTTTTGATGAAGAAGAATTAGTTAGTCAATCAAAGCTATTGCCAAGTCCGGTGAATTACGATGTGGTATTTGCAAGTCGCAAAATTCGTAAGCTCGGAGCCGATAATCTAGACTCCATGCCAAGCATGCCGGGGGTAGGTTCGCACAGCCGTTTTAGGGCCAGCAATCCGGGTAGCTTAATTATTTATAGAAAGAATGGAACCCTTAAAACACTCATAAATGGATCGAGTCCAACGCTCGCATCCCTCAACTTAATAGATGTAAATGCCCCGGATGTTAGTTACGATGGTACCAAGATAGTTTTTGCAGGGCTTTCAAAAGCACCACAAGGGCAAATACGCGATACCATGCCTAATAAAGTGCAGGGGGCATGGCGCATATATGTTATCAATGTAAATGGAACAGGCCTTACACAACTTACCAATGATAATTTGGTAATAAATAGTGCTCAATTTAATCCGCAGGGATATTCGTATAATAATTTTAGTTTATACGATGATATAGATCCAATATGGTTACCTGATGGAAGAATATGTTTCTCTTCTACAAGGCACCCAAGCAATGGTGAGTATTTTGCATCGCGCACCACAAATCTTTTTGTGATGAATGCAAATGGTACCAACCTACACCGCATTACCAGCGAACGTAATGGTGCCGAGCGCCCGGTAGTGGATCCGCAAACCGGCCGTATCGTATATTCACGTTGGTGGCGTACGGGACGTTTCCCGCTTAACGATACTACGACACTTGCCAATCAGGCGGGCGATGGATTTATCAGAAAAAAGGACTAAGTTCTAATCAGGCCGTGCAAACAAATGGTGCTTATTTTTTAAATTTTAATGGATGGGTAACCGGAGTAATTAATCCGGATGGAACTGACCTTACCGGTTTTCATGGTGGAATAGGCGACAATCAACAATACATGATGTATGGGGCTTCGTTTACACCAACTTTTGATCCTGTTATTAATTATTTTCCTGAAAATATATTGTTGCACGAAGGTGGTTTTGGCGGCATCATAAAGCATCCGCGTGGGTTAGGCAAGGGTACACATCTTGCAGGATACACTATTTATAAAGACAGTCTACTCAACTATCCTTCAAATACACCAGAAGAATATCGGCACTATTATTCGAAAGTTGGATATGCTTGCGACCCCGATGTTTTGCCCGATGGAAAAATTATTTTTAGCTGGGCACCTAACTATAAACAAGATTATGGAGTTTATGTAATGAATGCCGATGGCACCAACCGCAAATTGATATATAACACCGGAGGGGCGCAGTTGCGCGCCAAAGCAATTCGGTCACGCCCTGTTCCTCCCAAAATTGCAGATAAAGTTACAAGCTACCCAAGTATGTACCCACCATTAGAAAGTGCGCCTTATAATATTGATGGCAACTTTACATTTAATTGCCTCAACGTATACACTAATGGTAACGTAGATGAGGAAATCACAACCGGGGTACCATTTGGCGATGCAGGTAGTATTAAGTTTTTTATTAATCATCAGCGAACACGAAAAAATTCGAACCCTGAGCAAGATTTTCCAATTCAGCTTGCGGAGGTTACGATACCGGCTTCAGGAAAAATAGTTAAAACCAACTTACCTGCCGACCAACCACTGTTTGAACAACTACGTACCCCATCCAGCAAAGGATACGTTGTGCCATCAACCGGTGCTCCTTATCCTAATTCAACAGCTCACGTAGCAGGAATGAATTACGGAAGGCCAGGAGAAACGGTTACTTGTGTAGGTTGTCACAGAGGGCATAGCATGTTGCCAATTCCTTCGGCTGCCGATGCACCTTATACCAATATTGCACCTGGTGCAGCAGTAACAGTTAGCAACACAGCAAACGCGTATTTTATTAATTTTATTAATGATCGTAAAGCACAGAAGGCTTTTGCCGAAGGCGATTATTGGATTACTCAGCTTAACCTGATTACAAGCGAATGGGTAAGGTTTGGCTACGACATCCCTGCCAAAATAAGAAGTGTTAGAATATTTAATATCCCTGCAGGTGGAGTAGGAAATTCTTCTTTACAAATTACTAAGGTTCAGGTTAGAGTGTATGCTAATAAAAATGCTACCGGCTCGTATACACAAGTTATTTTCAATCAGGTTATTTCTCCTAATGGTACCAATTTATTGATGGGCAATAATGCCATCGGAAAATGTGTAGAGGTTAAAATATTAGCAATTAGCGGTACTTATAATGGTTTTCCACGCACAGGCTTGGCAGAAATTGAAGTAATAGGAAGTGGCGATCTTTCAGCACCGCGCCAGGCAGAGGTAGATCAACCAATATCTATGCAGGTATTCCCAAATCCTGTTAAGGATTTTGTAACTGTTACAGTAAACGAGGCTGAGCCAAACACTTCTTGTATTATTTTCAATAGCAAAGGCGAAGTAGTGTTGTCAAAAATAATGAATGGTGAGCAGTCGATAAACGAAAATATAGATATGCGTGAGTTTGCCAATGGAATCTACTTTATTCAAATTGCTTCGGCATCGGGTAAGACAGTAACCAAGATTGTAAAAACAGGATTTTAATAAACGCTCTTTACCATTGCTTACCAAGCATGAAAGTAAGGTAGAACGAAACGTATGCCCTTTGCGCAGGGTTATAAGCCATGATAGGCACTTTCTTAATAAACAAATTGGTCATCACACCTAATTCTAATTCGCGAATAGCATCATCATAGTTGCCCCACTCAAAGGTAGCACCACATTTGGCATATATGCCCGGATAAAATTTCAATTTAGTAGCACCATAACTAAAGCTGGCTTTTCCTATTATATCATTTAATACTACTTCTCCGGGTTTGTATTGCTTTACTACCACATCTTCGCTTTCAGTAGTTTGATTATTGTACACCACCAAATAAATAGGTTTGGCAAAACCAAAAGCCAGCCCACCTGAATAATGTAGTTTCATTGCTACCCCACTTTGTTCAGCTTTTTGAAATAGAATGCGTTGTTCACCAACACCGGCATCAAGTACATATAACGAATTTAATTTTCCATAAACGAAGGCTTTGGCTTGCGGAAAATCAATATTTTGAAGTTTAACTTCTTTTGGGTGCTTTATGGTGGCATAGCTAAAGTCGAGAAGTTGGGTGCGTGTTGCTGTTTTATGTATTCCTCTTCGATAGTTCAATCCCCAACCCGCAGTATGTATGGTTATTCCGTACGTTTTTTCATGATAAGTTAGTACCGGTTTTTGCTCTTCGAAACGTAAGTCAATAGAATGTGGAGCTTGTTGCGCCATCAATTGGCCGCAAACCAAGAGTAAAAAAAATAGTGACTGGTTACTTTTTAACATGCTGATGGCAAAAATAACATTATTAACGTACATAATTTATCTGATGTATATATTTACAAAATTATTGCAGTAGAAATCTATGACTATCAAAACAGTATACGAGGGCGAATTGCGCACCAAGGCAATGCATCTTAAGTCGGGCGAAATAATTATTACCGATGCACCACCTGACAATCATGGTAAGGGCGAAGCCTTTTCGCCAACCGATTTGCTTTGCGCATCATTGGGTAGTTGCATGCTTACTATTGCTGGCATTGCAGCCCGTACCCATGGCTTTAATATAGACAATACACAACTTAACATAACCAAGATAATGGCAAACGATCCGCGCAGAGTTGCCGAAGTCATTTGTGAGTTTCGCTTTCCTCACAATCAGTATAGCTTGAAGGAGAAATTAATAATTGAACGGAGCATACATAGCTGTCCGGTGAGCAAAAGCTTGCATGCTGACTTGAAGCAAACCGTTATCATACATTTTACAGAATAGTGTTTTAATGAAGAAGGAAATAAAGAAAGTGCAGAAACCCAAGGTTGCTGCAACTACTGCTAAAAATTCAGCATCATCGGTTACCTGGCTATTAGGCATATTATTGGTGTGCACTTTTATTGCTTTTATGCCTTCGCTCAAAAATGAACTGACCAATTGGGACGACCCTACCTATATTAATGATAATCCGCTCATACGTGAATTAAGTGCAGAAAATATCAAGACCATTTTTTCGAAACCCTATTTTGCAAACTATCAACCACTTCATATTCTATCGTATGCAATTGAATATAGTATGTTTGGCCTTAGCCCAAAGGGATACCATTTGGTTAGTATGCTCATGCACTTGATTGCTGTGGTTTTGGTTTTTTATTTTATTAAAAAACTTAACATACACGATTATGTAGCACTTGCCGTAGCTGCAGCTTTTGCTTTGTCGCCCATGCGCACCGAGTCAGTATGCTGGGCCAGTGAACGCAAAGATCTGCTATATGCAATTTTCTTTTTTGCAGCGTGTATATCGTATATCAATTATTTAAATGCCGGAAGCATAGCCAGGCAATACCTGCTAACCTGCATATTCTTTTTATTAGCAGTAATGAGCAAAGCAATGGCAGTATCATTTGTGCCGATAATGGTTTTGCTTGACATTTACTACACGCGCAAGCCCGATATTAAGATGATTCTAGACAAAGTTTTTTTTGTTGCACTTTCCATTGTTTTTGGTTTGATATCGGTACAGGCCTCTGCCAGCGAAGGTAGCATTGATACTACCAATAAATACAGTTTTGTTGATCGTATATTTTTTGCCTCGCACAACTTAATGATGTACGCTGTTAAAAGTATTATTCCCTTTATGCAATCTAGCTTTTATCCTTATCCTGTAAAAGATGAAGGAGGTATTGCCGCATACTATTACATAGCAGCTTTGTTCCCGGTGGTGTTGGCGTTTTTGTTTTTTTATTTTTATAAAAAGGAAAAACTAATTTCTTTCAGCATTGGCTTCTTTGTAGCTACCTTGGCTTTGGTGTTGATGTTAATACCGGTAGGGCCTACCATATTCAGCGAGCGATACACCTACATTTCATCTGTTGCTGTTTATCTGGTGCTCTTTTATTTGCTGCATAAGTATTTATCAAAACAACTATTTGTTGCAACCACCATGTTGGCTGCAATAGTATTTGCGGTGCTTACCTACAATCGTTGTGCAGTTTGGAAAGATAGTATTACACTATGGACAGATGCTACGCAAAAATATCCAACAGCAGGACTTGCGCTAAATAATCTGGGCGATGCTTGCTACAAGTTGGGCATGATTGAAGAGGCCGAAAAGCATTTTACTTCTTCAATTAATGCAAATGGAGAATATGCGCAGGCATGGTTTAACCGCGGTAATTGTCGTGGACAGCTTAACCGCATACAAGATGCATACACTGATTTGAACCGTTCTATTGCATTAAAGAAAGATTATGCAGAGGCCTACAACAAGCGTGGACAGGCATTGAGCATTATGGGCAAACCACAAGAGGCGCTAAAGGACTATACCAAGTCGCTTGAACTAAAACCAAACAATCCGGAGGTGTACTATAACCTAAGCTTATATTGGCATGGGCAACAAAATACTGCCGAAGCATGCCGGTATTTAAGAATGAGTCTGGAGCTACACTATACGCAGGCACAAAAATTATTCGATGACTTATGCAGGTAAATTTAGCTAAAGGACGTTAGCGTATTAGCTATAGCCGGTGCTGCAAACATGGGTTTTACGGCAGTCCACACTTTTTTAAAGAAGGGCGAATTACGATAAGCTTCAAGATGGTTTACATGCTCCCACTTACTTATGGTAAAAAGTATATTTGGTTTTTCATAGTCATGAAAAACATTTAACTCCACACACCCTTCAAAGTGTTTAATATTTTCTTGCGACTGAAGATAAATATCCAGAAACTGTGTAAGCAACTGTGGCTGTATGGTTAATTTAACTACACGTACAATCATTTGAATACGATACGAATGGTAGAGTCTTTTTTAAGGCCAATCAGTTTATCCATTCTTCCGGTGTTTAAAGCTAGTTCAAGCACTCCGGAACTATTCCACATTGCTACAACCTCGCCCGTTTCCTCCTCATCATAATACTGCGAAAATTTATTGATCGAAATTTTCGAATTAATAAATAATTCGAATTCCCTTTCGTTACAGTTCTCCTCAAAAAAACGTTGCGAAATATTGGTTATCGCATTTCCAAAGCGGTCAATAAATTCTACATGACCGGCAATACCATCACCAGTGCGACTTGGAGTGCGAGGATAAGAAATCATCAGGCTATCAGTGATATTGCCTATTTCGATTAATTTTTCGCCTCGCAATAGTTTATAACAGCATGATATGAAAAATTCGTTTAGCTTAAGTCGGTTTAACTCACGGTACGATATCATTTCATAAGCATAATCATATCCGTCAGTAAATAAATTATTAAAAAGGCCACTATCGGGGCCAATAAAAATTTGATTATTTTTTTCTACCGCAACAATTCTCCGAGGAAAATTTCCTGCAGCATCCACCGTTTTTACTCGTATACAATCTACACCAATCAGGTGAATGGTATTGTCTGCAAAGAACTTATACGAGTTTCGAAGAATATATGCAGCATGCATTATATCAAACGGATTGATATGATGCGAAATATCGATTACCGTGGCTGAGGGTACAAAACGCAACAACTGTCCTTTGAAGGCAGCCACAAAATAATCATCGGTACCCCAGTCGGAAGTTAATGTGATAATGGATGACATTATTTAAAAGCAATGCCGCCAAAGATAAATGACCCATTCAGTTTTTTGTTTTACTCCCTCCTAATTTTTTAGTATTGTTGTTAACAGGATTCAATTTTTTGTTAGTCATTTTAATTTATATCCATTTCCATTTTGATTCTATCTTTATTCCTTTGCGGACATTGGTTCTTAAATGAAGAAGTAATACGATAGGCTAAAAATAAAATGCCTGAAAATGAAAAACCGATATATACTTTAAAAAACAAAAGCAATTATCCATTAAACGCACTAAATGGCCGAACATACACTTACCATTGACCTTGACAACCCTGTAGACTTTTATGGCAGCAACGATAGCAACCTAACGCTGTTGCGAAACAAATTTCCAGCATTAAAAATTATAGCCCGTGGAAATGAATTGCGCATTTTGGGAGAAGATGCCCTTGCCGAGGCATGCATCAAGGAAATTGAAGGGTGGCTTAAATTGTACCAACAAACCGGCAGTGTGGTGCTTGAGCCGAACGATGGCGACTGGGTTGGCGATGATGCAAAAGCTGGCACGGCAAAGCAGATGACCAACGGTAGTCATGTGCTGGTATATGGACCCAATGGTTTGGTTGTAAAGGCGCGAACGGCAAACCAAATGCGTATGGTAGAAAGCAATGAGGTTAATGATATTGTGTTTGCCATAGGCCCTGCAGGTACAGGAAAAACATATACCGCTGTTGCATTAGCCGTACGTGCATTAAAGAATAAGGAAATACGCAGAATTGTTCTTTGCCGGCCGGCAGTAGAGGCGGGCGAAAACCTTGGTTTTTTACCTGGCGATTTAAAAGAAAAAATTGACCCTTACCTGCGTCCACTTTACGATGCTTTGTTTGATATGATTCCGGGCGAAAAACTGAAGTCCATGATCGAAAATGGAATTATAGAAGTAGCACCGCTGGCTTTTATGCGGGGTCGCACCCTCGATAATGCTTTTGTTATACTTGACGAAGCACAAAATGCTACCCAGTCGCAACTCAAAATGTTTTTAACACGCATGGGGCCATCTGCTAAGTTTATAGTCACTGGCGACACTACCCAAATTGATTTGCCCCGCAACCAGCCAAGTGGTCTTGTACAAGCATTGCAATTGCTGCAAGGAATAAAAGGCATAGATGTAATTTATTTGAATGAACAGGATGTTGTGCGGCATCGTCTGGTTAAACAAATAATAATGGCGTACGGAAAAACTAATAACGAAAAGTAGGATGGAACTAATTACCAAGACCAATTTTATATTTGATAAAGATCAAACGGTGTATCACGGCAAAGTGCGTGACGTATATAGTATAGGTGACATGTTAATTATGATAGCAAGCGACCGCATTAGTGCATTTGATGTGATATTGCCGCGAGCTATTGCCTACAAAGGTCAAGTATTAAATCAAACGGCCACTTATTTTTTAAATGCAAGCAAGCCACTAGTGCCTAACTGGTTAATAGAAAGCCCTGACCCTAATGTGGCCATTGGATACAAGTGCAAACCATTTAAAATAGAAATGGTGGTGCGCGGTTATCTGGCAGGTCATGCATGGCGCACCTATCAAAGTGGCTTACGCACTTTGTGTGGAGTGGCTTTGCCCGAAGGGTTAAGAGAAAACGATAGATTGCCAAGGCCCATTATTACTCCTACAACTAAAAGCAATCATGGTCACGATCAGGATATTTCGGCAGATGAAATAATCAGGAAGCAGTTAGCAACCAAACAACAATACGAGCAATTGGAAGCCTATGCGTTAAATTTATTTGAGCTTGGAAGCCGTATGGCACAGCAACAGGGATTATTGTTGGTTGATACCAAATATGAGTTTGGCATTCTCAATAATCAGATATTATTAATGGATGAAATTCATACACCCGACTCATCGCGTTATTTTTATAAAGCCGGATATGAAGACCGACAAAGCAAAGGCGAAATTCAAGAGCAATTGTCTAAGGAATTTTTACGCCAATGGTTAATTGCAAATGAGTTTCAGGGCCTGCAAGGCCAAACCATACCAACAATGACAGATGCTGTATGCAACGAAGTATCGGCTCGTTATATAAAACTATACCAAACCATTACCGGGCAGTTACTTCAGCCAAGGGATTATACCCAGTGGCATACAGCCATAGAAGCCAATGTTATGGATGCATTAAAGCGATTATCCTAAAAATGATAAAAAAATATCAAAAGGAATTGACAGATAGTTGTTGGAGTAATATATTTCACTTTATATTTGGACGCAACTAATAACCTAAGTGTTTATGATAGCAGCACTTACAAGAGGAATTAAAGTAAGCGTAGAGACATTTTTTCAACCGGCACAAAGCAATGCCCGCATACATCAGTTTGTATTTGCTTACCGCATTACTATTGAGAATATAAGCGAAGATACTGTGTGCTTGCGCAGGAGGCATTGGAGTATTATTGATGCCGATGGCCGCAAGCGCGAGGTTGAAGGCGAAGGTGTAGTAGGGGAGCAGCCGGTTATTTATCCCGGAAAAAAATATCAGTACACCAGTGGCTGCAATTTATTTTACGAAATCGGAAAAATGTATGGTAACTATCGTATGGAAAATTTAAACACCTCCGATTTTTTTGATGTAAAAATTCCTGAATTTATAATGGTCGCGCCATTTAAACTGAATTGATTTTTACGTTACACTTAATTATATATGATTAGCTACAACCCACGCGATTGGTTCACCTTTATTTTTCGTTTTCATAAATCTGATACATTAAGGCAATTATTTCCTTTAATTATAACGATAGCTATTTTCAGTACCCTAATTGCCGTGCTTGAGATGGAAGTATGGGAACTTTCAGATGCTAGTCGGTTAAAAAACCTTCCTTTGTTGCACACCCTTACCAGTTTTGTAATAGGTATGCTGCTGGTATTTCGCACAAACACGGCATACGATAGGTGGTGGGAGGGGCGCAAACTTTGGGGCTCGTTGGTAAATAACGCGCGAAACCTTGCAATGAAACTTGGTGCATTTTTGAGTAAAGAAGACTACGTCAATCGCAATTATTTTAAAATACTAATTCCGGCATTTGCTACCGTGCTTGCCAGGCACTTAAATAAGGAAAGTACCCGCCTCGAGTTATTCGAAGATGAAATTTTTCGTAACCGGATAAAATTTGATAAACATGTGCCAAATCAGGTAGCTGCCATGCTCATTCGCAGAGTAAACCGCTTATACACCGATAACAAAATTTCGGGCAATCAATTAATACTTCTCAATAATGAGTTGCAATCGTTTGCCGATATATGTGGTGCCTGCGAGCGTATAAAGAATACCCCCATTCCTTATTCCTATAGTGTCTTTATAAAGAAATTTATTTTCTTTTATGTAATGACTATGCCTTTTGGATTTGTATTCACATTAGGCTATTTGATGGTGCCGTTAGTTTGTTTCATTTTTTACATTTTGTCCAGCCTGGAGCTGATGGCCGAAAAAATTGAAGACCCGTTTGGAGGCGACCCAAACGACCTGCCAACCATGCTTATAGCCAGCAATATACAAAAGCATGTAGATGAGATATTAACTATACCTAAGCAAGTATAGCCGGAATAATATTTTCAACAAAACCAACTTGCATTTTTACTTTCGTTATAATTGCAACAAAAATCAAAATAGCAATGTCAAAGATAACTCAGTCTACCATAAATAAACTCGAAGAAGTACTGGTAGAAGGCGGCTATGCGGTTCGATACGAAAAGGGTAATTTCAAAACTGGCTTTTGCTTGCTTGAGCATAAAAAGGTTGTGGTGGTAAATAAATTTGTCCCCATAGAAAGTAAAGCTGCTTCGCTAACTGAAATTATTAACCTGTTGGGTTTAGGCAGAAACGAAGGCGAATTGCTGCCCCTCGAATAAATGTTTATTTTACTCCCTTAAAATTTTATCAACTCTTGAAAGTAACTTTGCTTGGTACGGGAACATCGCAGGGAGTACCTGTAATAGCATGCGACTGTGTGGTATGCACATCGGCCGATGCGCGTGATAAGCGTTTGCGCACTGCTGCCCTGCTACAACAAGATGATACGACTGTTGTCATAGATGCCGGCCCCGACTTCAGGCAACAAATGCTTAGGGCACAAGTAAAAAAAATAGATGCCATTCTTATTACGCATGAACACAAAGACCACCTTGCCGGATTAGATGATGTGCGCGCTTTTAATTTTATAAATAAAACTACTGTAAAGGTGTATGCACACGAGCGCGTGCAAGAAGAAATTAAACGTGAGTTTCGATATGCATTTGATGGTAATAATTATCCCGGCTTACCTCAAATCGAATTGCATGACCTTAATTCGTTTGTAAGCATACAAATTGGTTCAATACGTATAACCCCAATTGAAGTATTGCATCATCAATTACCGGTGATGGGTTTTGTTTGTGATAATTTTGCATATGTTACCGATGCCAATTTTATAGGGCAAAAGGCAATGGATATATTAAAGAACAAAAAGCACCTTGTGTTAAACGCCTTACGAAAAGAAAAACATATATCACATTTTAACTTAGCTGAGGCGTTGGATGTTATTTCAATTTTACATCCTGAAAGTGCTTATCTTACTCACCTAAGTCACCAAATGGGTTTACATACTGACTTGGAAAATATTTTGCCTTCCGGAGTGTTAGCTGCCTATGATGGTATGATTATTGAAAATGCCTGAATCCAAATTAAAGTTTAACCAATTAATAAAATTAAAAAAATGTTTGACAGTTTATTGAATTTAGTAAAAGAACACGCTGGTGATGCCATTGTAAACAACCCTGCTATACCCAATGAGCATAATGACTCGGCAATTGAGACAGCTACCAGCGGCATTATGGAAGGTCTAAAAGGAGCTATCGGTGGTGGCGATTTATCTTCTATTACCAGTTTATTCTCAGGCGGTGGCAGCAGCGCAGGCTCTAACCCAATTGTAAATGCGATAAGTGGCACGGTTGCCAATAACCTGATGCAAAAGTTTGGAATTAATAACAGCGCAGCTTCAGGAATTGTAACCGCACTAATTCCTACCGTAATGAGTAAGTTGGTTGATAAGACTAACGACCCCAAAGACAATAGCTTTGATATTGGTGGCATTGTAAGTTCATTAGGTGGCAATGCTTCGGGCCTATCAGGCATGTTGGGAAACATTACTAGCTTGTTCGGTAAATAATTTACAGAATTAGAACTTATAAAAAGCCGGAATTATTTCCGGCTTTTTTATTTATAGCTACTACTTATCTCAACTGATATGTAGGAGGCAGTAACGGCAACTATATATGTTTGCTTAAAATGTTGCGTTACTCACGAGGCACCGGCCCTTGGCGCAGTCTTCACTATGACTCGCCAGAAATTGTAATTGTTTGATAATGGAATAGGTTTTTATGGTTTTATTTTTTTAACACCATTGCAACATAGATGAAATCTTGCTGAATGTGATTATGCCAATAAAACAATTGGCACTGGCCTTGCGTTAGTATGGTATATCATTCAGCAAATGATTCTAAACCAAAGTACGTTAGCTGAAGCTTTTTAAAAAGATAAAACTAAATAAGGGTAGTTTTATATAAAGCGGTGGATGTTGCCCCAAACAACTCCACCGCTTCTCGTTTGTGCTATTATCTGGTTACAACAAATTTTGAAGTTCGTTGCTCTGTGTTGTTACTAATAGTTACAATGTAAATTCCGTTTGATAATAATGCATTTACAGAAATTAAATTAACTCCGCTATCAGTAGATATACCATCTTGCCGGTAAATTAACTGACCCATCTCATTAATAATTTTAATAGCAATAGGTTCAAGGTTGCTATAGGCAAACTCTACGTGCAGTTGATTGTCAACTAAACTATACATAGCATAATTTATACTGAATAAGCCGCCTGATAATTCTATGGGTACAATTTTACTGTACTGGCTTTCGCCACTCATTTTATTCACTTTTAATTTGTAGTACTGCAACCCAGCTTCAGGATGATAATCCCATGCGGTATATTCATTCATCCATTTACGATAAGGGGCTTGGGTAGTAAGTACTTCGTATTCCTTACCCGGGCGTGCTTTTAATACATCGTAATGACTTACATCTTTATCATCCGTTGCAATCCAATCAATTTTTACTTTTTGATTATTGATTAATCGTGCATCAAAACTTAGTAATTGCACCCCAAGAGGGTCAGGTCCTTTGAACACAATCCATGGACTAAAAGTATATACATTCTGAACTTGAACAGCATTGACAGCATTGGTACAACCAAAGCAGTTAACACTAGCAGTATACGTTTGTGGGCTTCCCGAAGCGCTAGCACTTTGCCATGCACCGGTACCGCATAGTCCGGCAGCTAACTTATTATATCTGCGTGCTTCCAGGGCAGGTGTTAGGCCATTGGTTAACTCCGAAGGCTGGTACATAAATTCAAGCGATTGGCGCGAGGTGTTGACAGAACTTACATCCAATTGCCAAAAGCGATCGGCAGCATTCAATGCATCATTGGAGGCGTTAATTACACACATATTGCCAACCACATCAGGCGTGCTGGGGTAGGGCAAATTGGCTATGTTAGTTCCATACGTAGACACCGTAAGGTCGCCAATATATCCACTATCTATTTGTACCGTTAGCGGAATTCGCAATCCGGTAAGTGTGCCAAAGGGGATTTTGTATTTCTGTGCACTTAATACAGGAGTTGTTCCTGTTTTCCATTTTACCCTGCTTCGGTTAAGCGTATTTTCGCTCAATATATACCCTCTCGATAATCCAATATCGTTAGTATCGCGAATAGCCGTGGTTAATTTATTATCGATATCGATGGTATAGGCATTTAGGTCAAATCGTCCTCTGCGCAAGTATAACAAACTATCTACTATACCTGCTGTAAGACCGGGTGTAATGGTCCAAACAGCAAGTCTAACTCCTGAAGTATCATCAATAACCAATTGATCAAAGCGGGTAGCTTGCGTGCCCGCAATGCTGTCTATATTTTGAATTCCGTTAGGATGTTGCGTAAAGGTAACAGTGCTTAAGCCTTGTGTAAATGCAGGAGGACCTGCCACAGGGTTATAATTGTACCATGTGCCTCCAACTGTAATTGGGAAACGACTATAGCGATTGGATATTAAAAACTTTATAGCAGGCTGATAATCGGAAGTGACACCAAGAACCGTGTAAGCAAGCACAGTTCCTAACGCAACATTGGTTTCAAGAAAAACATTATTGCCGGCAACTATTCCGGCAAATACATTTCCATTAGGTGTACCGGCTACGCCCAAAGCAGTTATAATGCCCACGCGCTTGGTGCCTAATCCAGAATAAAAAAGAGGCACATAGTCTGGCTGTGCAATCGAAGAACCACTAGGGTATACATTACCCAGATTATTAAAACTAATATCAAGAATAATGTCAGAAATGCCATCCCAAATAAAGGGAGCAAATTGATTTGGAAAAACATGGTCGGTCCAGGTTACATTATTTCCTGTGGTACTATATGCCGCAGACTGGAAAAAATTAAATGGTCCATTTGCAACTGCTGTAAGGCCCAGAGGTAATGTGGTTGCTGCTGTATTCACTAAAAACTCGGTGCCTGCTGTATAGGTTATAGGAAAGGCATACGATCCCGCTGGAATAGTGTAATACCTGATTTTGAAATTGCTATAAGGCGCAATCGAATTTTTTCGAACGGGTATAATTATTTGATTGATATAATCCCCATTCTTCATTCCATAGAGGGTTGATAATTGTAAGGCTGTTAAGTGTAATTGATAACGTGCATCTGTTTTGTTTCCCGGGAATATGGTGTTTAATCCATTCGCAAAGGTATAACTAGCTGATGTTACATTTGGAATTTTAACCGTATCCTGATAGCTGCTTTTTACTATTATTTTTCCATTATCGTTTGTGTATGTCCCCAAGTAAACATCACTTGCCACCGTGAGACTGCCTAAACTTTGAGCATTAAATTTATCTGGTGCATTGCAGGTAACCGAGGCATTGGTATAAATCTTTAACACCTTGCACACCGCCAATGAGTCGGTATGAATGATGGGATAAAATCCAAATGGATTAGTAATAACCCATGCTTGATCTACAATAGTTGGTATACGTGGACACCAGTTTTCGGCTATGTGCCAATTAGTAGGATCAACAAGCGATGCGCCCAGCCATTTACAAATTTGCAAGGATGTGTCAGGGCAATCATCTGCTAATATTCTAATATCATAATCCTCGCATTCACCATGAAACACGTTGTTAATTGCTGTAAGAATCTGAGTCCCGCTTGAGCATTTATTACGCACCCTCAAACGAACATACCCGGGCTTGGTTTTGGCACAAGTAGGACAACCGTTGGGAGCAATGCCGGTATCAGGAACCGTGAACGACCAGTTAAACCAACCAACACCTGCAGGCAATACACCGCCCAACGAAGTATCACCTTGAAAAAGCTGATATTGAACATTTATTTCTTCTGAAATTGTTCCGTAAACATCTGTGAAATCTCCGTCCGCATTATAGTCTATCCATACTCCCATGTTATTAAGTTCTAAAAAAAGCCCCGTGTTATTAGGCCCAATCCACGGGCCGGGTGCAATTTTTACCTGATAGGAATTGCCTCGCAATAAATCGCAAGTCCTTCTTTTACGATTGCCTAAATTTTGAGGCTTAAACAAGGTATACGAATTGCCGTGCGGTGCAAATTGTGTGGTTGAAGTGTTTGGATATCCAAATGGAGGGTTTGATACCGGATCGTGAAAGGCGTTGTCTAATGTTGAGTTTAAACCAGCAATGTTTACACGTCCAACAAAATTTCTGCGTGCATAAGGATTTCCGGGCACGCCAAGATTTGTGCCATAGGTATATACTGGAATGAAGTAGTTTACTCCAATTTCACGATTGCCAAGCATATTGCCGGGTGTCCCTTGCATAGCACTGCTGCAATTTGTTTTTACGCCCTCAAACTCAGCATCTACTAAATTTCCAAGCACGGCAGTATTTCTAATATCATAGGCAAGCCACAAATAATTATATCCGGGTTGCATTTTTAAACTAGTAACCGTATTGCAAGCACCACTGCCAAAAAACTTCATTTGATTAAGTAGTGTATTTGTCCAAGCTACTCCAAATTGTGTGGTACTTGTAAAATTTGAATCGCCTCCTGTGTAAAAAACTTTTGCCTGCAATACATCCTGACTAAAATTAGTACAACCAATAGAATTAAAGAATATCGAATCAAGATATAAATTACCAATAGATCCGCGCTGGTATAATCGAACACCAATTATATCTTGATTGGTAGAAGATACACTTACCTTAAAAGTATTTTGAGAAAAAATAGAAGCGGATACAAGAGCTGCAGGAGTTGGGTACTCATCTATGCTTACATTATCCATAAATATATTGGTGTAAGAATTGAGCGTATAACTCACGAAAAACACAAACAGAGAAGAGGTGGTGTCAAATGGCACTACGTATGGTATTTGAAAAGCATTGTACACCCATCCTGCAGTGCCTGCATTAAGATTGCGACTACCAATGCGTGTAGCTCCTAATATGTTTTTAGTGTTGTTAATATAAACTACAACACTATCGCTTAAACTACCTGCGTAATTACTACAGTATAAACGGAAACGCACGCTGTCGGTAGGACCGGTTCTGCCCGATAAGTCAATAGCAGGGGTAACCAGATAAGCAGAAGAAGAATCAACCGCGCCACCGGGTGCTGATACTCCCGAGCGAGCATTATAGCGAATCATGCCACCTGCACTAAATGGAGGGCATACAGGGTAGAACCCGGTATTTACCCAATACCAGTTATTTCCAGCTGCAATATCATCGCCACTCAACTCATTGCTAGCCCATGGCCGTAGGCCGGTAAAAGGGGTTGTGCTAAATAGTTCAGTATACAATGCGGCATCAACTCGGTTAGGAAGCGCCAACATTAAGCAAATACCCAAAAAATAAAATTTGTGTACAGGTAATTTTGATTTCATTTTATGGTTCGAATTAAAATTTTGAAGTAGTTTGTGTGTCTCGCAAAACACTTTAGGCTTCAAAAATATGATTTTTTTAATACCAATTGCCTTTTTTATTACTAACTGCAACTTCAAGGAGAGTAAAATCACCACGCTTTTTTAGGTGATATTTTTAAATTTTGAAGGTAATTCTATTGCATCTACTACTTTCTTATGCAATAATTTGCTGAAATGTTGGGGTCTATCAAAAAAATAACAACTTTCTACTTTTTATAACTATTTTAAATCCAATTGATTAGCTATTTGTTGAAAAATAGTGTCTAATAAAATGCAAATTAAATTCAACAAAATGTTGCGGGTAAATAAATTAGGCCTACTTTTGTCTAACAAAATTTAAAAAAAGATAAACAATGAACACTTTAAGTTTCACTTCTAAATTAGAAAAAGAGCAAAAATCGTTGTACAATTTCGCTTTAAAACTTACCGAAAACTCTGATGATGCACAGGATTTATTGCACGATACGCTTTACAAGGCAATGATTAACGAAGATAAATTTATGGTAGGTACCAATTTGAAGGGTTGGTTATTTACCATTATGAAAAATATTTTTATCAATAATTATCGCAGAAATAAAAATAGTAGCGTACAATCTGACAATACCGAAAATCAGTACTACATAAATAACTACTCGTATTCAGAAACCAATCAGGCATTATCAAGGTTAGAGTTTAAAGATGTGCATAATGCGGTACAACTTTTAACTGACAATCTTAAAATTCCATTTATGATGAGTTTCAAAGGATATAAGTATGAGGAGATTGCAGCGTATTTGCATATTCCACTCGGTACTGTTAAAATCAGAATACACAGTGCTCGCAAGAAACTCAAAGAAAGTTTGCATTCATATGGTGCTGCTTATGGTTATAACTTGTCTTAAGTTTTTCAAAAATACTTTATTCATTGTAATTGCGCTAGGTCGTGTTTCTTAGCTTTGCAAATTAGAAAAGGTTCATTATGCAAATTGAAATTATTTCCTCGAGTATGCGACTGCAAAGTTTAAGTTACCGTGTAGCGCTTCATCTTCAACAACAAGGGTCAAAACTTTATCCTTCTATAAATTTTGGGCTGATAGATTTAAGACATCATGTGTTTCCATTGATTGATACTGTTTATAAGGAGCAATCGCAAGCGCCTGTGTCGTTGCAACCTGTTGCTGCCAGAATATTTGATGCATCAGGATTTATTATTGTAACTCCTGAATACAATGGGTCGTATGCTCCCGCTGTAAAAAATATGTTTGACCATTTCCCCAAGCAATCGCGCAAAGCCTTTGGTATTGTTACTGCTTCAGAAGGGGCTATGGGTGGCATGCGTGCGGCTATGCAACTTCAACAATTAATTCCGGCTTTGTTTGGAATTGCCTCGCCTCAAATGTTAGTTGTTCCGCAGATGACCAATAAGTTTGATGAAAATGGAAATTTAGTTGATACAACATTCGAAAAATCAGTAAAAACTTTTATGGATGAATATGTGTGGCTAGCCACACAGTTGAAGAAACGTTAAGAATAACCACCATTAGGTTAAAATGATGCCACCTTTTTGAAGTTGACCTTCGCGCTTTACCACCTCTAATATCGAAACTTTGTTTAATATCTTATTATTTGCTTCGCGCACCTGTGCCATTACATGTCGTAACCCGCAGGTAGCCTCATCTTCGCATTCGGCACATGGCTCATAAAACTTGTAAGATACGCAAGGCAATAGTGCAATTGGACCATCTATTAACCTGATAACATGACCTATGGTTACATCTTTTGGATCTTTGAGTAAATAGTAGCCTCCATTTTTTCCCATTTTGCTTTGCAAAATGCCATCTCGCTTCATTTCGAGTAAAATCACCTCCAGAAATTTTTTTGGAATACGTTGTTTCTGGCTTATCTCGCTAATCAGGTGCGGGCCTTTATCATTATTTTTGGTAATATATTCAAGCGCCTTTAACGCGTATTTGGCTTTTTTCGAAATCATAAAAAATAAAAAAATTTGAATGAGGAATGACGGGCAAATGTAGGCTAATGTTTGAGCTACCCGGTTTTTTTATTGGAAAAGAAAAGCAGTTTTTTAGGTAAATAACTTATTGACAATTAACTTCAAAGGTGTGCATATTTTTATCCTTACGAGTTTTGCGCTGTGGCTGGCTGATGGAGCATGATTTTAGAAGGGGTATTAGAAGGGCAAAAATAAATCTGATTATTATGTTGCGGTTGTACAAATTAAATTTACTTTTGCGACCTCAAAAAAATTCAAGGGTCCGTTCGTCTAGGGGTTAGGACGTATCCCTTTCACGGATAAAACACGGGTTCGATTCCCGTACGGACTACAAAAAAAACAATAACCAGGGATTATTCCCTCAAAAGTTTAGAAAAATGGCAAATCACAAGAGTTCAGTAAAAGGATTCGCAACAGTGAAACAAAGAAATTGCGTAATCGTTATCAGGCAAAAACCATGCGTAATGCTCTAAAGGAGTTACGCACAAGCAAGAACAAATCAGCCGCTGCCAAGATGGTGCCTGAACTGTCATCTATGCTGACCGTTTAGCCAAGAAAAACGTAATTCACAAGAGCAAAGCTGCTAATCTTAAAAGCAGTATTACCAAGCTTGTGAATGCAATGAAGTAGAAAGTAATACCTTTATTATATAGTATATGAAGCTGTCACATTGTGGCAGCTTTTTTATTGCACATAATTTTACTGTAAATAAAGTTCCTGTTTATATTTTTTTACTTTTGCCTTCCCTCAAATCAAATAACTATACAGTATGAGCAAGAATTTACTCGACTTTGAGAAACCTATTGGAGAGTTGATAGAACAATTGGAAAAGGCCAAGCAAATTTCGGATAAAGGGAAAGTTGATACAAGTCAATTGATACGTGAACTTGAACAGAAAATAAACAGCACCCGTAAACAGATTTACCAACACCTTACTCCGTGGCAACGCGTTCAAGTATCAAGGCATCCTGACAGACCATATGCTTTGTCATACATAGAAGCAATAACCGATAATAACTTTACTGAATACTTTGGTGACCGCACCGTTAAGGATGATAAAGCTATGATAGGCGGGTTTGGTTCACTTAGTGGAAGGACAGTCATGTTTATAGGCCAACAAAAGGGTAATAACACCAAGCTAAGGCAGTTTCGAAATTTTGGAATGCCTAATCCTGAAGGATATCGTAAAGCCTTACGTCTAATGAAATTGGCCGAGAAGTTTAATAAGCCTATTGTTACTTTTATTGATACACCTGGTGCATTTCCTGGGTTAGAGGCTGAGGAGCGCGGTCAAGGAGAAGCCATTGCACGCAACCTTTATGAAATGTCTATTTTAAATGTTCCGGTTATTTGCATAATAATAGGTGAAGGGGCTTCGGGTGGTGCATTAGGTATAGGTGTGGGCGACCGTGTATTTATGCTCGAAAATACTTGGTATTCTGTAATTTCGCCTGAGTCATGTTCTTCTATCTTATGGCGCAATTGGGATAACAAAGAAAAGGCTGCTGAGGCTCTTAAACTCACTGCTGACGATATGTATCACAACAAATTGATAGACGGTATAATTGGCGAGCCAACCGGTGGCGCTCATACGAATCCCTCTGAAATGTTTATGATTATTAAAGCTAAAATACTCGACACATTAGCTGAACTTGACAGTATTTCTGCTCAACAACGGGTTCAACAACGAATCAATAAATTTTGCTCTATGGGAGTGGTTGTGGATGGGGAATAATTTAGCTATCAGCTAATGCTTTTTTCCATTCCATAATGTTGGATTTCTCCAAATAATAAATACGAATTTTTGGTGATGCGATATCCGCAACTTCTATAAAACTCAACTGCATTTTCGCGTGCATCAAGATAAATTCTACGCGCACCCAAATGTCGGGCCTTATTTTCTAAGTAGTGTAATATTTTGCGACCGAGGCCTTGGCCACGGCATTCTTCGCTCACTGCCATGTAACGAATTTGCGCAGTTACTATGTCACGCATTTCTATGCGACACACTGCAATCGCCTTTTTGTTTGAATTTAAAATAAGACCATGCCGTGAGGTTGACTCATTAAAATCAATTTCGCTGCCAACAGGTTGATTCCAGGGTTTGCGTAAAATACTCCAACGAAGAATATAGTATTCGTCAAACTCCTCTTCGGTTAGAGGCTCGATAACTTTATATTTTTCTGATAATGGCAGCATAGGGTGAACCGCAAAAATTTCCGCTAAAAATACAGTTTAGATTAATAGCACAAAAAAAAAATGCTGTTTTACTATTATTTTTTGAGCAAGAATGATGATGGCGCAAGTAGGTACTAATTCTACATAATTTAATAATGTGTTGATTTTCAAATAATTAACATTTTTTCAGTGATTAATCTTCCTAAGAATAATTTTTCCGGTTTGATGTCAAATAATCACTTTCCATTAACAACCTGTTTAAGATTTTAATTTTGACCTCATAAATTGAGTGTTTTTTAATTCATAAGGCATGTTTTCATTTCATTTAACTCAATGATGTAACCTTACCTTCAATATTCTTAAATTAATTATTTCCTTCGCCCTATGCATCAGTCAATATTAATTATCGATTTTGGTTCACAGTACACACAATTGATAGCACGAAGAGTACGCGAACTTCAAGTGTATTGTGAGATAGTTCCTTACAACCACATTCCTGCTCAGTGGCAGTTATATAGTGGTATTATACTCTCAGGGAGTCCTTCAGGTGTTAATCAACCGGATGCCCCAAATATAGATACGGCCATGTTTCGTGGTAAGTTGCCCTTGCTAGGTGTATGTTATGGTGCTCAGTTGATTGCCCATCAGGGAGGTGGTAAGGTAGCGCCAGCCGCAATACGTGAGTATGGCAGAGCTACTATTAACCAACGTATATCCTCACTGTTATTAGATGGATTAACACCCAACTCGCAAGTATGGATGTCGCATGCCGATACCATCTTGCAAGAACCTGCAGGCTTCGAAATAATTGCATCTACCAATGATGTGGCCTGCGCGGCTTATCATATTGCAGGCGAGAAGACCTACGGTCTTCAGTTTCATCCTGAAGTTGTTCATAGCACCGAAGGCAAGATTATCGTCAGCAATTTTATTTACAACATTTGTGGATGCACAGGCGATTGGACCCCGGGTTCATTTATCGATGAAACGGTGCTAAATCTTAAGCAGAAACTTGGAAGCGATAAAGTAATTTTAGGCCTGTCCGGAGGAGTGGATAGCAGCGTTGCAGCCATGTTGCTAAGTAAGGCCATTGGTAAAAACCTCTTTTGCATTTTTGTTGACAATGGTCTGTTGCGAAAAGGTGAGTTTGCGCAGGTATTAACAACTTTTGAGCATTACGAATTAAATCTGATTGGGGTAAATGCAGCGCAGGAGTTTTACGATGCATTAAAAGGTGTTACCGACCCAGAGCAAAAACGAAAAATAATCGGACGTACGTTTATCGAAATTTTTGACCGCGAGGCGCATAAAATTGAAGATGTAAAATGGCTGGCGCAAGGCACCATCTATCCCGATGTTATCGAAAGTGTAAATGTAAAGGGACCTTCGGCCACCATAAAATCGCACCACAATGTGGGAGGCTTACCCGAGCGTATGAAACTAAAAATTGTAGAACCACTGCGCATGTTGTTTAAAGATGAAGTACGCGAAACCGGAAAGAGCCTTCAAATGCCTGATACATTGCTACAGCGACACCCATTTCCGGGACCTGGGCTGGGCATTCGTATCATAGGTGACATTACCCAAGATAAAGTAAAGATGCTTCAGGAAGCAGATGAAATATTTATAAGTGCATTGCACAAGCATAGTTTATATCATGAGGTATGGCAGGCAGGTGTTATGTTGCTGCCTGTTCAAAGTGTTGGTGTAATGGGTGATGAACGCACCTACGAAAACTGTGTGGCGCTGCGCGCTGTAACTTCAATTGATGGTATGACTGCAGACTGGGCGCATCTTCCATATCATTTTCTTGCGAGTGTTTCTAACGAGATAATCAATAAAGTAAAAGGTATTAACCGTGTAGTGTATGATATTAGCAGCAAACCACCTGCAACAATTGAGTGGGAATAAATAATGTATCATACTATTAATTGCCTTTTTTGAAAATTTAAAATGCCAATATTATTTAACAGATTCCAAGTTTATCAGGACTTCGTATTTAGATGCTAAGAGAAAAATATAAGGCCATCATATTTGATATGGATGGAGTACTCATTGACTCCGAACCGCTTTGGCGTAAGGCAATGATTGAAATTTTCAATTCAGTGGGCCTGCCCTTTGATGATGATAAATGCATAATGACTACTGGCCTCCGTATAGATGAAGTAACTCAGCATTGGTATGATATGCATCCATGGCCACATTATTCACCCGATGAGGTAGCAGAAAAAATTATTGATCAGCTTATACAATTAATAGAATTGCAAGGCAAATCTATGAAGGGTACCATGGAGTTGTTGTATTACCTGCAGCAACAAAATTATAAACTAGCGATTGCCACAAGCAGTAGTATGCGCATTGTTGAAGCAGTAATAACTACACTGAAACTTAACTCTTTTTTCAACATCATACATAGTGCAGAACACGAGGATTATGGCAAGCCGCATCCGGCAGTATTTATTTCCACAGCCAAAAAATTAAATTGCACCCCAGGCGAATGTCTTGTGATTGAAGATTCAGGTAATGGCATTATTGCAGCAAAGGCTGCTCGCATGCAGGTGGTTGCTGTGCCCGAACCTCACCTTGCCAATCATCCGGCCATGTTGCTTGCAAAAGGTATATACCCATCGTTAACTGAAGTGTGGCATGATTTTATAAGTGGAAAATTATGATTCGAAAATTCCTTTTTTTGTTTTCGTTTTGCATTTATGCTCCTTGGGCAAGCGGACAATATATGTTCAGGTTAAATGACAAGGACATCACTTGCCTTAATTATATTGGCGGAGATGAATTCAATACGAATAGACTTGATACCTCGGCATGGATAGACCGCCTACCATATTCCCGTGTTACGGTGCGAGAGCGAAGTTTTTACGCTTCTGAAAATGTTATCGTAGGCAATGGTGTGCTAACTTTAATTACTAAACCTGAAAAAAGAAAATATGTGCTTGAGTCTTATTTATACGACACGGTCTTATTTACTAAGAATAAAAATTTTCCGAATCAGTATGGTGAAATAACTACAGATTATACGGCAGGTATGATATGGTCACGAAAGCCCTATGCACATGGATACTTTGAGTGCAAAATAAAATTGGAGTTCAAGCGCGGCATGTGGCCAGCATTTTGGCTCTATGGAAAAGAAGGAAATGAAATTGATTTTGTAGAATACAAAGGCGAACGCAACAAGCAAATGCACATAGATGTGCATTGCCCCACTGGTTGCCGCAATTACATACAAGGCGCCCTTGGCTATAGAAAGCGATTTGGGCATTGGGTTGATGTAAATGGAAGTATTGCAGATCAATACCATCTTGTAAGCGGATGGTGGAACAAGGACGGTGTGCGTTTTTATTTAAACGGAAATTTACTTGGCATATACCGCGGATCCATATTAGCACCACAAGACATAATTGTAGGATTGGGTTTAGCCTCTGACGATGGCCCGTTTAATCCGGGACCCGATGCCTCTACGATCTTTCCTTGTAAATTGGAAGTAGATTACATACGTGCCTGGAGTGTTGATTCTGTTTTACCTTCTACTGCTTTCGAAAAGCTTGATTTTAGTTCATTGCCCAGAGTCAATTATAATCTTGTTCCCAAGGGCAAAATCAAATTCAAGCGCAAAGTAAAAGGGGAAATTTATGAGGATGTTTTTATTTCCATATTACCATTGGGCATTGGAAAGTGGATTGTGAATACCAACGGCCTTACAAAAGGCGATAGTGTTATTTTACAATTCATATCTGGAAACAAAGTGATAAAGCAATTACAACTTTCTGCCAATGGAGATAATATCATAGAACTTGCTTCTAAAGAAGGAGTAGAGGTGAAAGTAATTTACAAGGGCAATAATTATGTAAAGAAATTTTAGTACTCCATTATTTTCAACTTCATTTCAAATGGATTGCAAGCCTTTATCAATGCATCAATAAAAGACTCACTGTTCATGGCATAATGCCATGAAAAATTTTCGTGCCGCTCCTGCAAGGTATTCGCAGGAAAAATGGTTTCATGCATTTTTCGAATTTTACTGATGCTTGTTTCATGTTGTCGTTTTAATGCTCTTCGCATTTTATCTTCAATCGCATCAATCGATTTAAGTGTCTTTTGCAATTCTCCATTTACTGATTGCTCTAGTGTTTTGTCTAAACCAACGGCCTTTATTTTAATTTCTTCAAAAATTTTAGATATGCTTTTGCGCTCTTCTTCCATGTTCGCATTTTGTTCCTGATGTTTATCAACCCATTTATTAATGGCCACATCGGCATGTTGCATCAAGTCAGCCATTTCAATAGCTTCGTTACTTACTGTTTGCAATAATTTTTGATTTAGCAATAGGAAGCTATCGCGCAGTAATAGCATGGGGAAGGGAGTTTGGGTTTCATCAAACACTGCTTTTAATTGTAGCCAATAAGCAACTTCGCCCGGACCACCTATATAAGCCAGGTTGGGCAAAACATATTCCTGGTACAAAGGTCGCAAGACCACATTGGGACTAAATCTTTCAGGGTTTTTTTCTAGCTCGTCAAGCAATTCATTATTGGTAAATTGTTTGTTCGAATTTAGTAATTTAAAATTTCCGCCTTCTGATATTATTCGCTCTCGTGAATTTTGACCGAGGTAAAACAAATTTAATTCGCGTGGAGTAACTTGCAGTGCGTAGTCGCTTAATGCATTATTCGTTTTTATTACTGCATGGTGCGAAAAATTAGTGCTAATTTCTTTTTTAAAAACCGGAATAAAATTTCTTTTAAGTGCCGCATCCATTCCATCAACAATCACCAAACCATATTTTCCAAATAATGCATGCACCAATTTATGAGTGGCTTGAGATAGATTTATTGTATTGGAATAAGCCTCGGTTATAACGCTATTCCAGGTTTCATTCTTTCCAATCTCGGGAAAGTCGATTTTTATTTCATCAATTATTTTACTAATGCCTTCTATACTTGCAAGGCCTGCAGCTCCTGTCCATGCTGTGTTCCAAGCATATGCTTTGTCTTTTATATGCAAGTGGTTTATTTCTGCAATATCATGATCTTCGCTTGCCATCCAGTACACGGGGATAAAATCATAGTCAGGATATGCAAGCTTCAACATGTGGCAAGTGCTTATGGTACTACATATTTTATAAATAAAATATAACGGACCGGTTAATATATTCAGTTGATGTCCGCAGGTAATTGTAAAGGCAGATGATGTTGCAAGCAGCTTAATATTATCCAAGGTTTGTTTGCATTCATATTGATCTACGTGTGCATACTGCCTGGTAAGTGCGGTAACCAAGGTTTCTCTAAATGGAAAGTTTTTTTTAGCATCAATAAGTTTGGTTATTGATGCCATGGTAGGTTCGCTACTGTATAAAGGTTGCAACGTTTTTTTGCCTGCGAGATAATCTCGTGTTAAAGCCGGAATAATGGGCAAGGATGTTATATCAATAGCAGCGTTTAGTTTCAATTTCGATGTTTTAGCAAGCAAAGAAAGCGAATAATAAAAGTGTGAAGCAAATATTCAAATCAAATTCATACTATTGCTTCCCTGTAAATTTAGCATGGAAAATAAGGAAACATTAAAGCAGGAAGTTCACGACTTTTGGAACGAGGCATCGTGTGGAACTTTTGCTGCGCATAGTGAAAAGTATACAAAGGCGTATTACGAAGAAATAGAAGCCTACCGTTACAGTAAAGAACCTGAGATAAGGGAGTTTGCACAATTTGATAAGTGGAAGGGCAAAAAAGTACTCGAAGTTGGCTTGGGTGCCGGTACCGACTTTTTGCAATGGTGTCGCAATGGAGCACTGGCTTATGGTATTGACTTAACCGAAGAGGGTATTGCACATGTACAACATCGCCTTCATTTATATAATTTAAGTGCGGTTGAGTTTAAAGTAGCCGATGCCGAAAGCATTCCTTATCCTGACAATTCGTTTGACCTTGTTTACAGTTGGGGAGTAATTCATCATTCGCCCGATACCGAAAAGGCATATAGCGAGCTTGTGCGGGTGTGCAAGCCAGGTGGTGAAATCCGTTTTATGGTTTATCATTACGATTCAGTGCTTACGCGCTTCTTCTGGCTTAAGCATGCACTGTTAAAACTAAAACCTTGGAAATCGAAAGCATGGGTATTATGGAACCATATGGAAAGTATTGGTACGAAGGCTTACACACATAAGAGCATTGCTGCTATGATGAAACCTTATAAGGCAGAAGTATTAAGTATCACATCTCCATTTACATGGTACGATACCATGCAAAGGCATCACCCCCTGCTTAAAATTGCTGATGCAATAACACCTTTGTTTTATAACAAAGAAAAAAATGGCTGGTTTTTAAAAATGATTTGTCGGAAAACAATCGATTGATGCTGTTCTAATAATCATCGTCATCATCGTCATCAAAGTTGGATTCAAAGTTCATTCCATCCTCGTCCATTAAGTTTTCACTAAACTCATCTTCATTGTCAAACTGATCATCAAGTTTGTTTTTGGTACTCTTTTTCAGCGGTTGCATTTTCGATGGTTTCCGCAAGTCGTCAGCTTTGCCTGCAGGCTTTAGCGGTTTTGCTTTTTTCGACATTTTTAAATAATATGTTGGTTTTCGTTTTTATTCAGATTAAATAGTCACACACACAGAAAATCATCATTATCCTTCAACAAATTTATATAAAAACCTCCCTACACCCCATTTCAATCACGTAAAATTGTGTTCTTTTTTTTAACAGATTTTTTAACAAAGCACTTTCCGTTTCATAGAACACCGCTCGCCCACATTTGCAATGCGGATGTCCCATTTTTTATGCTCGTCCGCATTTGCAATGCGGATATTCTATATTCACCACTAATCAGAATTTCCGATGCAAAAGAGCTGCATAACATATAAAATGGCTTCACAAACAGCATAAGCCAGTTTGTTCCTACTTTCAATTAACTTAAAAAAAATCAACCTCTCCAAATGGAGAGGCTGAAATTATCTTTACAATATGCTTTTTTAAAAGGTTCACAAACACCCAACCATTACCGCACCACCACAAACCTCGTATGCCTTTGTTTATCACCATTGCTTATTACAGCAGTGTAGAGGCCATTTGCAAATAAGCTCACATCTATTTGTTCTTGTGGTGCAATTGTTTTTTGCAAAAACAAATTGCCATATACATCGTATATGGTTATGGTTGCTTTCCGGTTGAGCAAATCATTTGGAATTGCAAACCTAACATAATCACTTGCCGGATTTGGAAAGGCGCTATCTTCATCTTGCAGCGTTAACTCTATTTGGCTGGTGAAGATGGTGTTGCCCAGGGAGTCGCATTTGACTAAACAAGCATACCAAATAGAGTTCTTAAAAAGAAATCCTAAATAGGCAAATCCATTGTCCTTTGTCTTTTTAATATCGAATATTTCACTTACTTCAGTATGAAAGCTAAATAAGGTATCAGCATCTTGATTTATAAAATAATGCAAATTACTTAATCCATGTCCACGGATAAGAAATACATTGGAATCGTAAGGTAGTATAAATTCATAGGTAGTACCAAAAAAAATATCTTTAGTCCATAGTGTATCTCCAGTATTTCTATCTAATTTCATAAAATCGTAATCACCGCGGTCGCATGCTATTAAGTAGTTACTATCAGGGCAAACCACACCGGTTGGATAAAGGTCACCTTGCGTATTCCACCACAAATCGCCATAAGTTCGATTCCAAAGTATATTACCCATGCTATCTCTTCTTTGTACCTGCCAGGCGTCGTAAGTGCCCCCGCTCCATCCACAGGCAAAGTAACCATTATCAATATCCTCATACATAATTCCTGCAAAACCCATTTGCATATAATCATGCCAGACATTATTGAAGTTACTATCTACCTTTTGAAATGCATAATCAAAATTGCTGGCATTGGTTAATACAAAACCTTGGTCTTTGCTTCGCTTAATAAAACGAGAATCTGCATAAACGCCATTTGTAAAAATATATCTACTATCTACACTATCTCCATTCAAATTAATAATTGCAAAATTGACAGTACCTATATTAAGTTTAAAAGAAGTAGCTACAATTATCAAAGTGTCATTTAACTTTTCAATATTTAATATTCCCTTCCAATCATGAAACATTTTAAACCAAATTTGATTTCCAAATTTATCAAGACGAAATATAAATGATTCATAATTCCCTCCAAATAATTTATCTTCATTACGACCCGCACAAATATATCCCGAATCGTTTAGCTCTATAAATGTGTGTGTATAGGTATGATACCCAATTTGATTTTTATAAAAAAAAGTTGACTGCGAATAACCAGTTGAGCTTGTTATTGATATAATAACCAACAAAGTTAATATTCCTCTCATACAACTTACTTTGCAATTTGAAATGGAAAATTTTGTATTAAACCACGAGATGTTTTAGCTTTTAGCAAATAAAAACCATTTGTTAGACCATTAAGATTTAACAAATAATTTACCTTGTCAATTTTGGTGATCATTGGATAAAATTTTCTGCCTAATAAATCTTCGCAAGTAATTTCAATAAACTCATGATTAGAACTTAATTTTATGTAATCTCTTGCAGGGTTAGGGAATAAAGTTAAGGTGGAATTATCAGAAAAATATTTTGAAGCTAGATTACTAATATCCGAAGTGTAAATAAGCGAAGTATTTGCAATTTTTGCTTCAGGTAATCCTAGTATCAAATTGACCTGATCTCCAGGTCTTGAATTAATTGTACCTAGCGAGGTAAGCAACAAGCCATCATCTATACCTGGTCCCATTCCATATTGAAACCACTGAAATCCTGCAATTTGTGTATTGCCATAGTCTTCAGTAGGGTCGTCTTGGTCTCCATTTGTGCCTCCTGAATAAGGGTCTGCGCCACTTGATCTAATACCCGCTCTGCTTAAATATTGATAAGCAAATAACTTTTCAACTTCGGGCATATAATGCACTCCTATGGTTGGATTAAAATGAATGTTACTATTATAAGTTCGAGGCCATTCAAGGCCAACACCGCTGTTGGCATCAGTCCATTCGCATTCGTATAACATTAAATCTCCAAGATACGATTCATTATCACCGACTGTTGGACAACCATTTGCATGTCTTAAAGATCGTAGGTAGGGATAGCACTTAATTTTTGTACCATTTGCGTTCGGTTCACCAAGTAATTCGAGCCGATATCGCATGCGCTGGTTTTCACTTTCATTGGTGTTATTTTGCATTACGCCAGTTAAAAATGTTGTTGGGTCATTATTAATAACATCACCAGTTAGGTCAAATTCTTCCCTATTCCAATAACCTAGTGATAACCCATCAAAGCCTAAATCTCTAATATAATGCAATGCTTCAATAGAATTATCTTTGGTGGTTGACGCTGTTGTACCACCATTAGTCCAATTAAAAACATTATTAGCCATTTGTTGTACTCCTGTAAATATTATGGCATTTAAATAACATTGTATAAGTTTAACACCAGTTGTTGTACTATTGGTTCTTGCATCCAGGCACGCATTGGCAACTGTTATCCAATTTTCAAAACCTAATCGCGCAGATCCATAATTTACCGTAGGTGAACCATAATCCTGTGTCCAATATTCATAATCCAACATAATACCGTCAAATCGCTCGTGAGCATTTGGATTATTAACGGGCTTATTAAATTCAATAAATGCATCATACTCTTCATCCCAATGTGTGATTGAACCGCCTGATACTTCATCATCATAGCTGTAAGTACTATTAAAATTACCTCCGTTTGTTACTAAAGTGGGGTCTAAATTATAAACACCCTGATTTGGGGCAGCACCCGTGCGATCATCTAACCATTGTGCATATACTGTGATATTATTTTGATGCAGTAATTTAATAGTGTTTTTCATGTTACTTCTGATCGTGCTTCCATCCGCAGGATGATCAACATTGTTATTTAAAGGATTAGGATAGTTGCTAAACACCAAACCAGATAGATCTTCTCGAAATGCATCTTCTAAGTGTCCGAAGACTACTGTGGAAATTTTGGCCTTCTGACAATACTCGACCAATTCATTTATCTTAACCGCAGCTGTTTTGTGTCCGATTAAATTTGTATTATCATCTACCCAAATAAATTCTTTGGTTCTAGGATACATGGCATTACTGCCACTATGTGAGCTGTACCTCCAGCCATTCATTACCCACAATCCTCTTGGATAATAAATTTTATTCTTTACAGGCATTCCTATTGCCATGGAGGATGCTTCGCTGTTATCAATATTTGCGGTACCTGCAACTATAATGTTGTCATCATCATCAAAGCATACGGCACGTAGCACATCATTAAGCTCTTCTCCAAAATAGAATTCTTCTATCACATCACCGTAATTATTTACTCTAATCGCATATCCTTGATTATTTGATTCACTTATAAAACTGCTTCCTGCCATGGTATAGGATAAATCTTCATTCTCGGCAATATCATACATTACATCATCAGTTTCAGTAGGGTATTGTCTTTGCCATATTAACGTTCCATCAGCCCAAACTTTTAAGAGCAAAGCATCATATGAATTGTTAGTCAGATTTTTCGATTTACCCGCAATAAGATATCCACCATTTGTGATAGGTTTAATACTGTATGCCATTTGATTCTCAGGATATACGTATTTATTATCCCAAATAAGGTTGCCTAGTGCATCGGTACATACAAGATACACATCCTGATTCGTATTATTGTTTGCATTACCACAACTACCTGCTATCATAAATCCTCCTTCTGTGGTTTCACATATACTATAACCAACTTCATCTAAGGCAGTACCGTAGGTATTTGTCCATTGCAATGTACCTAGACTATTAAGTTTTACTAAATTTAAATCGCGACCTCCTGCTCCAACGCTATTTGTAAATCCAGTTGCAAGAAAACCCCCATCGCTTGTTTGCAGCACACTGTAACTACCTTCATTGAGCGAGCCGCCATTGGTTCGTGTCCACAAGATTGCACCATCAGCATCTAGCCGCACTAAAAAGAAATCTGCAAATCCGTTACCATAGCTTTTGGTATAGCCGGCTATAATAAACCCTGCATCAGCTGTTGCATTTATGCAATAACCTTCATCGTCATATTCCCCACCAATGGTTTTGGTAAATATGGTGTCGCCATTGATGTCAAATTTGCAAACGAATACATCTTTAAATGCATTGTCTACAATAGAGCTGCCACATGCTGCAAATTTCCCATCGGCCAATGCTGCTACAGAATTGCCAGTACAATTAAATCCATTATTTATCATGATGTTGAAATTAGAATTTTGCGCATAGCTAATATAATAACTTGAGCAAAATACAATTATGCATGATAGTAAATACTTAATTGGCCAACAACTGAATTTAAGTTGCCAGTGTGTGTGTGTAAGCGAAAATGGTTTGCGATGCAATACTGCTGATACTCTCAACTTCGCATACAGCTACCGATACAATGCCGGATTTGGGCAATTCATTTTTCATACGTTTGTTTTTTAATTTGTAAATACTGGTAAAAACTCGGAATACAATGTGCCCAAAGGCAAATGATTTTTTTGCAATTACAAAGTAACGTGATTTATTTTTAGAAAAGCAAATTTTAATTTTGCTCCCATCAGCTTTTGCACTTTGATGTAATAACTATTTTAGTTTTGTTGCTAACACTTGCTTTTCGAAAAGAGAAGAGGCTGCCTCCTTTGAGACAGCCTCCATTCGTATCATAATTACTACCAGCCATTTTTTAGAAACTGCAATCAGGTAGCATCTATGTTAATTATTAAACAGGCTCTAAAAATAAAAATTCAAGTTAAGCGCTCCATAGCCAGTATCGTTGTCCAGATTAAACTGCGATGACTTAGGCAAGGAGGTGATTTTTTTTGTTATTTCTCCGCTGCCGCTATCAGTATTCCATCGCTCTTCACGAATTTCTCCTTTTGCCGTAGCTTCAAACAAAAAGCCCCAACCATACTCTGCACTCACAGACATACGCGGGGCAAAAAAATACTGTGCACCAATAAAACCACGAACACCAATACCTGTGCTTGCACCATTGCGCACCAGTGTAACTCTATTACTAAATGCAGGGTTTACCGTATCGCTTAGCGATTCGCCATATTTAAAACTTGTCTTGTTGCTGCCATAGCGCAACAATGCTTCGCCTCCATAATAACCTTGAAAACGGCTACTACCAATCGCTTTTTGCACACCAGCTCCAAGTTGTATATCACTTATCGTTTTCTTTTCGGTATTAGCTACTTTAAGTTCATTGGGGTTACTGCCGCCTATTAGTACAAACGTGTCGCGGCTTACTGAGCTAACTCCAATACGGGTATTTAGCCTGTATATTTTTTTCTCGCTTTTTACATATAACACCGAAACCGATAATGGATGCACTCCGGTAAATGCGAATCCGGGTGCCTGGTTCCCTTTTTGACTAAACATATTTCCGGCATAGTTCAAAAAAGGAGTGGCACTTACACTTATTCCCCACGATTTGGGCTGAGGCAAAATGGCAACTCCGTTTTTATTTTTTAATTGTTGCGCACGCAGCGAGCATGTAATTAGAATACCTAAACAAATAAGGATGATTTTTTTACTGAACATAATTTATTAAAATTAAAATTTAAAAGTTAAATTAAAAATTCGCGGCAGCGGATAATCAGCTACCAAACGAATTATTGAATACAATAGTATATATTATTTAAAAATGCAGTAATCTTGGCGACTCAATTTTTAAACAACTATATGAAGATAAAAAAATTGTTAGTGGCCAATCGTGGAGAAATAGCCATACGAATAATGCGCAGTGCCCGCGAGATGGGTATTTGTACCGTAGCCGTATATAGTGAGGCTGATCGTAATGCATTGCATGTGCGTTATGCAGATGAGGCAGTTTACCTGGGCGAAGCCGCATCATCGCAATCGTACCTGCGGGGCGATAAAATAATTGAAGCAGCACGACAGACTCATGCTGATGCTATACATCCAGGATATGGCTTTTTGAGCGAGAACTCAAACTTCTGCCGGCAGGTTGAACAGGCAGGGCTGATATACGTTGGTCCCCCTGCAGATGCTATGGATTGCCATGGGCGGTAAATTATCTGCTAAGGCTACTGCCAAAGCATGCCAGGTGCCATTGGTGCCCGGTACAGATGAGGCATTGACCGATGTAGCGTTAGCAAAAAAAACAGCACGTGAAATAGGATTTCCTATTTTGATAAAAGCCAGTGCGGGTGGTGGAGGCAAGGGTATGCGACTAGTGGAGCACGAATCGGAATTGGAAGAAAAACTGCAGATGGCTCAAAGTGAAGCCCGTTCTTCGTTTGGCGATGATGCTGTTTTTATAGAAAAATTTGTTGCCTCCCCTAAGCATATCGAAATTCAGGTGCTTGGTGATAAACATGGCAACATGGTATATTTATTCGAGCGCGAATGCAGTATACAGCGCAGGCATCAAAAAGTAATTGAAGAAGCCCCCTCAAGTTGTCTTACAGCTGAGGTGCGCAAACAAATGGGCGAGTGCGCTGTTCGCGTTGCCCAAGCTGTTGGCTATTATAATGCCGGCACAGTTGAATTTTTGGTAGATGAAAAACTCAATTTCTATTTTCTTGAAATGAACACACGCTTACAGGTGGAGCATCCGGTAAGCGAAATCATATGTGGTATCGATCTGGTTAAAGAACAGATTCGCATTGCCGAAGGCAATGCGCTTCCATTTGCCCAAGAAGATTTAAAAATTAATGGCCATGCTATTGAAGCGCGTGTATATGCCGAAGATCCCCAAAATAATTTTTTACCCGATATTGGTACGTTACAAACGTATCGAACCCCTCAAGGTAATGGTATACGTGTTGATGATGCCTATTTAGAAGGAATGGATATTCCAGTGTATTACGATCCTATGATAGCTAAATTAATAGTTTATGCAGATACGCGCCAACATGCCATTGATAAGATGATTCGTGCCATTGATGATTATCACATTACCGGAATCAAAACAACACTGCCCTTTTGCAAATTGGTAATGAATGATCAACATTTCCGTGAAGGAAACTTTGATACTAATTGGATAAAAAAATATTTCCAACCTGAAATGCTTGATGCATATGATGATGATGAGGCTTGCATTGCTGCGGCTTTTGCCTCAGAGGTGCTGCAACAAAAATCTCTTGTCACTACAAACAATACCTCGGTTGCGTCAGGCGCCTATCCCTCAAAATGGAAAATGCTAAGGTGAATTAAGAATGAATGACTAATTCAAAAAACAGGATTTAGTATGTTAATTGAATGAGTAACAACAATGCATAAAGTATTATTTTATTTTATTTGCATTGAAATAAGCTGATGAAACTAAAAAGGATTGTACAAATTGTTGTTCTAAAAGCTGCCATAGTTTATTCCATGGCAAGCGTAGCACAAAACACCACCACCAATGCCATCGTTATTGATGGCGATACCATTCCATTGGTTTATATGCGAGCGGTAGAAGTTGTGGGCAACCTTAGCCCCGAAGCAGCAGCTAACATGGCTAAATATGCTAAACTAAGGCGTGATGTATTGCGAGCATATCCTTACGCAAAACTTGCATCGGCCAAAATGAAAGAAGTAAACGACCATATAGCTACTTTAAAAACTGAACGTGAGCGCAAAAAATATGTGAAATCTACCGAAGGGGTGCTTAAAGAGGAGTTTGAAAAAGATTTAAAAAACCTGACCATTGGGCAAGGTAGAATATTGATAAAATTAGTTGACCGCGAAACAGGCAACAGCACTTTTGCTCTTATAAAGGAATATCGCGGAGGCTTTCAGGCTGTAATGTGGCAAGGGTTTGCTAAGTTATTTGGCAGTAATTTAAAAAGTGAGTACGACCCTGAAGGCGAAGACGCGGTTATCGAAGCCATAGTAAAGCAAATAGAAACCGGACAGCTACCTATACCTGCTGCTTATATGAATAAAAAGTAAACTACAGTTTAGCTTTTTATATATCTATTCCACATTTAGTTTTGCTTTTCTTGACTCAGCATGTAGCTGTTTTTCATCTTTATTAAGCTAATCGAAATTAAATTTAATTCTTAATGGTATGATTAATATCAGTTATCTGACAATCATTAGGCATCTTTTCTCATGATAACATAAACCTTTTTTGTAATCATTAAAAAAACAAGAGTTATTCTAATTGCTTTTGCAGATAAACTGCAAAAGTATTTTTTATGAATACTTCGCGCTTTACTATAAACATAATGCTTTCGCTTCGACTAACAACATTTGAAATTAAGAACTTGCTTGTTCAACGCATTGGCAAGAGTAATTTTTTATGGAAATTTGTAAAGGTAGGGCAAAGCCTGTCGTTCGTTTATAACTATGCTATACACTGCGCCATTGGATTGAATTCGCGCACATCAGTTACCGAAATTAATATTGAACTTGTAAGCTACTGTAACCTGCGTTGCCGCATGTGCTCGCTCGATCATCTTAAACCAAAGGTGCGTATGACTGCTGATTTGCTAAAACTTTTTTTTCAACAGTTGCTAAATGATAAACGTTTTAGAAATATTGATACCATACACCTGTACAACGCAGGCGAAGTTTTGTTGCATCCTAAAATTGAAGAGATGCTGGCTATAATTAAGCAGGCAAAAGAAGAAGCTATTAGCCGAAAAATTCCTTTTCCTAAAGTTGCTTTGCTTACAAACGCAACCATTTTAGACGAAAAGAAATCGGCCATATTAATTAGTGCCGACATACTTGATAACATTCGATTCAGCATGGATGGCGGCAATAAGGAAAACTTTGAGCAAATGCGCGACCGCGCCAAGTGGGACGAATTTGCAACCAACATCGAAACTTTCTGCGCATTGAATAAGCAAAGTAGCAATCCTATTAAAACCGGAATTATTACACTGATAGATTATAAATACAAGGCAGACACATCGTGGATGAGCAATGAGTTTAAAAAATTACTGAATACGGTGGATGGTTATGAGTTACGATATGCGCATAATTGGGGTGGAGATATAGATGTTCCCGAAATCAGTACAAAACGTAACTATAAAATTGGTTGCAGCCTCTTAATGCATCAGATGGTTTTTCTGCCCAATGGCGATATTACCGTTTGTTGTGCTGATCTTAATTCAAAAGGAGTGATTGGCAATATTCAAAGCAATACGCTGTACGAAATATATAAAAAGCCTGAACGCCTGAAAATGCTTTCGCTATTCATGCGAAACCGCAAGCATGAAATAGAATTGTGTAAAAACTGCGAGTCCTTTTAATTTTTTAAGAGGTAGTTAAAGATTTATTTTTTGAATTTGTTATAATCCAATTTTTGATTTGGAAGCCAAGTTTTGAGTGCCATAGCATCGTACTACATTTTACAATCATAACAATCATAATCTCAATATTTCAACTCCCAACTATTGCCTACCTTTGCACAAAAAAACACAGGTATGGAAGAAACGGCATTATTCGAACGAGTTATCAACTATAACCCCAAAGGACTGGATGCAGCATCAATGATAGGCCTTTATCGTTCTATTCTAAAGCCTAGAATGATAGAAGAAAAAATGCTGATACTGCTGCGGCAGGGTCGAATAGCAAAGTGGTTTTCAGGCATAGGGCAAGAGGCAATTGCTGCGGGTGTGGCCATGGGATTAGATAACGATGAGTATATACTTCCCATGCATCGCAACCTGGGTGTATTTACTACCAGGCAAATTCCACTCAATCGTTTGTTTTCGCAATTTCAGGGCAAAGAGGGAGGATTTACAAAAGGGCGCGACCGTTCGTTTCACTTTGGTACACAAGAGTATAAGATAATTGGAATGATATCACATCTTGGTCCGCAATTGGCATTGGCCGATGGAATTGCATTGGCACATTTACTGCGCAATGAAAAAAAATGTACTGCCGTATTTTCTGGTGATGGAGGAACAAGCGAAGGCGATTTTCATGAAGCACTTAATGTTGCAGCTGTGTGGAATCTTCCGGTAATTTTTGTTATCGAAAATAATGGATATGGTTTATCAACCCCTTCATCAGAACAGTTCCGTTGCAAAAATTTTGTTGACAAAGGAATAGGTTATGGTATGGATGCCATGAAAGTGGATGGTAATAATATCATTGAAGTGTATAATGCGATAAAAAAATTATCAAAAAGCATACGCGAAAATCCGCGCCCGGTAATATTTGAATGCATTACATTCAGAATGCGCGGTCACGAAGAGGCTTCAGGAACAAAATATGTTCCGCAAGAGTTACTTGACGCGTGGGCAAAAAAAGATCCAGTGCGCAACTATGAAAAATATTTAGTTGATGAGGGCATTATCAATGCTAAAGATATAGAACAAATTCGGGCAGAGTTTAAGCAGGAAATAGAAACTGCTTTGGCCATAACTTTTGCCGAAGGTCTGCCGCAATCTACTCCCGATAGAGAACTGGCAGAAATTTACGCCCCATTTGCAAACCAGCCTGTTTTGCCTACTACGGTTGTGCAAACAGAAAAAAGATTTCTTGATGCCATAACCGATGCCATGCGACTAGCTATGAAAAAGCATGATAACCTCGTTATAATGGGGCAAGATATTGCAGAGTATGGTGGCGTGTTCAAAGCTACGCTTGGCTTTATGGACGAGTTTGGAAAGGCGCGCGTTCGTAATACACCTATTTGTGAAAGCGCTATTGTTGGTGCAGGCTTAGGAGTTTCAATTAATGGCGGCAAGTCGATAGTCGAAATGCAATTTGCCGATTTTGTTACCTGTGGTTTTAATCAGATAGTAAACAACCTGGCAAAGACCTATTATCGTTGGGGGCAACATGCGGATGTGGTAATACGCATGCCTACAGGAGCGGCAGTAGGGGCAGGGCCTTTTCATTCGCAAAGTACCGAGGCCTGGTTTTTCCATGTTCCCGGATTGAAAATAGTTTATCCCGCTTTTCCGGCAGATGCCAAGGGACTTCTTCTGGCAGCTTTAGAAGATAGTAACCCGGTAATGTTCTTTGAACATAAGGCCTTATACCGAAGTGTAACGGAGCCTGTATACGATGATTACTTTACTATCGAAATTGGAAAAGGGGTGTTGCGCAGTGTGGGTGATGATATTACGATAGTTACATATGGCCTCGGTGTGCACTGGGCGTTAGAAGCATTAAAAGATAATCCTGAAATAAAAGCTGACCTGATTGATTTACGTACACTGCTTCCGTGGGACAAGGATTTGGTAATCTCGTCCGTTAAGAAAACCGGAAAGTGCATTGTCATGCATGAAGATACCATTACCGGTGGCATTGGTGCCGAGATTGCATCAGCTATAAGTGATGAATGTTTTAATTACCTTGATGCTCCTGTTAAACGCGTTGGCGCACTCGATACCCCCGTACCAATGAGCGAAGAATTAGAATGGAACTTTTTACCAAAAAAGCGATTTGCCCAGGCCTTAATTAAAATATGGCAATTCTAGTTTAAGCCTTTCGGATAATTATTGATTTGGTGCATTCATTACCTGTTTAGCAAATTCAGGATTGATTTGAGCACCAATCTGCTGACAAAACTGCAACTCACGTTTTGCATCATTATATCTTCCTAATTGAAAATAAGCTTGCACACGTCCCGTGTATGCAGAAGCTAGTTCAGGATTAATCTGTATTGCTTTGTTCAAATCATTTAGCCCTTCCTGCGGTTTATTGAGTTGTAATAACGTCATCCCACGTGTTTGATAATTTTCGGAAGTGTTTGGCCATTTACTTATAAGGTAGTCGAGGTCTTTCATCGACTCATCAAAGCGTTTCATTTGGGCAAGTGCAATTGCCCGGTTATGCATAGCCTCGCGATAGTCTGGTTTTAATTTTACTGCCATATTAAAATCAGCGAGTGCCAGATCAAATTTTCCCTGAATGCTATATACAATTCCACGATTGCTATAGGCAAGTTCATAATTGGGGTCATACTTAATAGATGCATTAAGGTCGCGCTCTGCGCTTACAAGGTCGTTTAATGTTTGACCATAATATTTGCCGCGGTTGTTTAATGCAGTTGATACAGTTGGAAATTGTTCAATGCAATTATTCCAAAGTGTAAGGCTGTTTTGCCAAACCTCGCAGCGTTGGGCAGTAGCGTAAGCAAGTACTGCACTATAAATGCCTATCAAAGCTAGAAGAGGGATTTTTAATGCATTGTTTTTGGTAATCAAAAAATTGATTCCATATGCTATTAAAAAGCATAAACCAATAGATGGGACTAAGCTGTAACGCTCGCTAAACATGGTAGGACCAACCGGCACATATTGCAACACAAGTACAATGGTTGCAACAAAAATTCCACTGCAAAAGAAAAATATTTTGGTTTGCTTCATACTCCAGATAACTAATCCTGCAAGTACCGCAACAATGGCCGGAGCAATATAAAAATCGGTGGGCAGTTGTCCAGGTAGTAAAGATGGGTAAGGGTAGAAGTTAGATAAATTTATAGGCACAATCAATTTCCAAATATATTGCAATAAGTTATGACAGGTAATCCCGATTTTATCATAGAAGGTATGAAGTCCAGATTTGGCAATTGTTCCTGAAGCATCAACCGATTTTACCTGCACAATTCCAATGATAATTGATGGAATAACAAATAGAAGTTTTTCGATGATTAGGCGAAGATCAACTTTACGGCTGTACCAATAATCTATCATAATGGCTACACCAACAAAAGTTACTGCCATTACTTTACTGAATAATGAAATAATGAATAAGATGAACGCAAGGGCTAAAAAGTGCCAGGCAAAATTTTTCTTTACATACTGCAAATAGCAAATTAGTGCTGCTATAAAAAACATGGTGTATAGCATATCCTTGCGTTCTGCGGCCAGGCCACAGATTCTACTTTCATGGGATTGAGCGCGTAGAGCACTGCAGTGGCAGTGGCCATTATTAAATTATTATCAGTTAGTATCAAGATAAAATAAAATAAAAGCATAACACTTATTGCAAACATAACCACGCTAACTTTGTGATATCCTCCGGGATTTTTTAATCCGAAATATTGAAACTCGATGGCATAAGATAAAATGTGAAGTGGTTGATAATTGCCAAAATAAGGTTTGGTAAAAATTTCTTTAATCGTTTCCGAATTAAGATTTCTGATTAGCGGGTTTTCAATGATGTAATCAGGATCGTCCCAGTTGGTTAACTCATTATCAAAGCAATTTGAAAAAGTAATTAAAGTAACTATGAAAAGAGCGATAGCTATGCCCCATGTTTGCCATACAGGTAGGGTCGGCTTAGAAACTTTGTTTAATTTCTTTTTTTCTATAGGTGTCGCTTTTGCAGGCTGCTTGCCGGGCTTCTGATTCTTGAGCATATGCTTCTCTAAAATTTTGTTTGAGCCACAAATCTATTTATTAATTGATATAAAATTGCAATAACAAACAGATGGTTGCGTGCATTTGTGAGCAGGCAGTTGGCAGTAAAGTTTGCAGGTAAAGTGGCGTCAGAATTTTATTCTGGCAAAAAATTAGTAAACAAAAGAAATAGTTATTTCCTGATAATTTGAAAAGTACCGTTGGCACTAATTTTCATAATGGTTGAAGGTGCGGCTTTTTTGTTGTCGTTTTGTTTGTATTTTACAACATAATCTACCCTGGAAAGAATGGTTTCGCTAATTTCCTTAAAAATAGATGGCGCAGGTTCGTTACTGATATTGGCCGAAGTTGAGAGCAAGGGTTTTCGTAACTTTTTTATCAGCGCTTTGCAAAATGAATCTTCACAAATCCGAATAGCTATGCTGCCATCAGGATAGATGGCATTTTCAGCAATATAAAAGCATTTGTCGTAAATAATTGTTAGCGGTTTTGTGTTGTATTTTAATATATCGATAGCCGGCCCCGGAATAGCATCTATATATTTTATCAGCATGTCAATGTCTGATACTAAAACCACATATCCTTTGTTTTCAGGTCGGTTTTTTATTTCATTGACCTTAGCAACAGCCTGCTCGTTGCAAGCATCGCAACCTATTCCCCACACTGTATCGGTTGGGTAGGCAATGGTGCCGCCTTGCCGCAAAGCGGTTAGTGCATTATTTAAATCAGCATCTGACCACATATGCTATTCTATGAAATTGTTTTTTTAGGTGCAGAAGCTTTTTCCTCTACAAATTATTTCTTTGCTTTTGGCTTAGACGCAACCGTATTCTGCTTGCGGGCGGGTCTGCGTTTTCCAAAACTGCCAATAATCAATTTTCCTTTTTTCGATTTTTTGTCTCCTTTTCCCATTTTTGTTTTTATTTATTTGGTTTCAATTTGTGATCCCGATTGGATTCGAACCAATGACCTACTGCTTAGAAGGCAGTTGCTCTATCCAACTGAGCTACGGGACCAAGATACTTATTTTTTTATCCTTCCATTCTGCTTGTATATCACCTCCGAAGCGATAGCCTAATTTGCTACACCACATAATTATCTGTGTGTGGGCTAACTTGTTATTCATTTCAATCGAATCGGGGGGCATCAATCTCTTTTGATATACTTGCAAAAAACGAGGCGCAAAAGTAATTTTATTATGTGAATTTTACTTCCAATTCATATTAAAAAAACTCCTTATAAGTTCTGCCGTTTTGCTTAACTCATCAGGGGTTGGATTCATTTTTGGCAATGAAAAATTGATGTCATTTACCGTATTGAGCGGAATCAGGTGTATGTGAGCATGAGGCACTTCGAGGCCTATTACAGCAATGCCAATGCGTTTACACGCTATCGCGTGCTGTTGGGCAATGCTTACTCTTTTGGCAAATTGCCAAAGCTTTGCATATATATCATCGGCAACATCAAAAATGTAATCAACTTCAAGTTTTGGAATAACTAATATATGACCTGTGGCGAGTGGCTGTATATCCAGAAAGGCAAAGCAATCATCTGTTTCGGCAATCTTATGGCATGGGATTTCGCCCTTTACTATTCGAGAAAAGATAGTCATGATTGATTTATCTTGTTATTTCGAGCACTTCTAACTTTAAAACACCCGCTGGGACCTGCACATTTGCAATATCACCAACTTTGCAGCCCAATAGCCCTTTGCCTATTGGTGAACTTACCGAAATCTTTCCCAACTTAAGGTCAGCTTCCTGCTCAGCTACAATGCTGTATTTAATTTCTTTGCTAGTATTATGATTTAAAATGCGTACTGTACTTAATATAGTCACTTTGCTGGCGTCTATTTTGCTTTCATCCAATACACGGGCATTAGCAATGGCATCTTCCAACTTCGAAATTTCAAGTTCCAGCATCCCTTGAGCATCTTTTGCTGCATCGTACTCTGCATTTTCGCTAAGGTCGCCTTTATCGCGAGCTTCCGCTATTGCTCTGGACGCTTTTGGACGCTCCACCGTTTTTAGCTGATGAAGCTTATCCTTTAGTTTCTTTAAACCTTCTTCCGTTACATAAACCGTTTGTGACATGACTAGAATTTTATTTTTAAACTGTGCTAAAATAAAAGAAGACTTCCTTTTTTATTGGAAGTCCTCTTTGGCAAAGATACAGTTTTTTGAAAAACTGCAAATCTTATTTTAATGGTTCTAATATTTTCCGACTAAGCCAATTTCATCAAAACGTATCAATATCAACCGGGCGCATAATAACCATCGATTTCAGAACGCGTGAGCCAACTTCAGGTACCTCAACATGTATAAGGTAAATGCCGCTTGCTACCGGTACGCCTTTATGGTTTTTCAGATCCCATTCAATGGATGTATCATAGTTTTGTGTAAGGGTGGTGGCCCCGGTTGAGTTATCTTCACGCACATCGCGCTTAAACTTGCGTATCATCAGGCCATTCATACTTGAAATAGTAACTATACAACGGCTAGGCAAATTGGTAATCTTAACGCGGCTGTCCAATTGATTTTTTTCATAGGATGAATAGGCATAATAGGGATTGGGCACTACATTCAATAAATCAAGTGCACTGGCAGCTGCTCCTTTATCATTTTTAATGGCCTCAAGTCCTTGAAGCGAAATGTTATAATATGGAAATCCACTATTTAACGTATCGCCAGCAACTACACTACCATAGCCTGAAAAAGTTCCGCTGCTTTGCACCGCAGTAAATGTTGTGCCTGATGCATAGTATAACTGCTGGTAACGAATGCTGTCAACCATGACCATATATGTTTTGCCTGATTCCAGAGTTTCACCGGCAAATATTTCTTTACGCGTATCATAGGTGTTATACCTTTTTGAGATTCGCAGGCTTACCACAATGTCCGATTCATTTAGTGAGTGTCCCTTATTCATCATGGGCAATCCGGCCCAGATGCAATCTTTATAAACCGCCCGTTTATTGTTTACATTGTTTGTAAGTAATAACCTGCTTAGCACTCTTCCATGGTCATAGCGTGGAACATCATTCCAATCATTTGCCACATGATTGAAAATATAAATGTATTGCATGTTGCCTAATGTATAATTCCCGCTAGCATCTTTTAGTGTTGAGCCCGGATTAAATTTCATATCGCTATCGAGGGCCGAGTTTTCGCCATAGCAAAGATTGAGTCGCTCTCCGGTTTCAATATTTATAGCATATCCCGGAAACCAACCCATACCTGTTGCCGAAATAAAATTGGGATCGTTGCTATTATCTGAGCCAGAGTTTGTTGTGGCAGGTTTACCATCTTTATCAATACTTGGCGATTTGCGTATGTCCAGTTTCAATGCATTTCCAACAGTTTTTGATTTATCGCCACTTGTTTCTACAACCACGCAGCGGGTCCATTTGCTACGATCGTCTGTAAAAACAATATCCACACTGGCCAGCTTACTCAATGTGTTCATGGCATCCATAGAGCTGCTTGCATATTTGGGCGATGTAGCTATGGTATCAACATTAGAACACAATCTGAAAGGTGCCCAGGTGCCATTAGCTACGGTTTCAAAAATCTTTTCTGCATCAATCGTTTTATAGGGAACTTCGCCCGACCTTATCCAGTTTAACTCTTTAATTGAATTGTTATCAGCAACAAAATTTAACCAACGGTTATCGTTTTCGTAAACGATATAAGATGTTATTAGAGGATTGTTTGATTTATTGATCCCCGAAGTACCATTATCAATGTATTTATTTTCTATTTCGGCCGAGAGTCCCCAGCCGGTAATTAATTGTTCATTGTGCACACCAAAAGGAACCTGCGAAATTTGTTTTTCTTTGGTAGCCATGTTTTGCATTTCCCAGTTTGACTGCCCTTCGATTGTACCATCAAACTTTAGCTCTAGCATTAACGGTTTAATTTTTACCGGATCATATACACTTATGTTGACAGGCGAACCATTTACTTGGTAAACCGGAAAGTAACTGCGATAGTCGGGTGCAGTTATTGCTTCAGCTATTGATTTTTCGTTTAACTCTAACGCAAAGCCTCCATTGCCTGTGCCAGCCAATCGCTGCATTTGCGGTCTTGTTTCATAATCGGATTGAAGCACCTGACCATAGTTTTCAGGATTTGCTTTATGCGGAATTCCGGTATACGTACGAACATTTGTTCGACCTGCCAGGTAAGGCGCTTTTTGTGTAAAGTTAGGTGATGCATAAGGCGTGTATTGAAATTTTTCATATTCATTATGTGCATATGCTATCACGGTAAAATAGTAGTTCTTATAATTAATCAATTGGCTGCCACCTGCTGCAAATGCATCCTTTTTAATTCGTAGGGTGTGTTGCAACCCTGCTTGTTTCCATTTACCATTTCGATTTCGTCCCAACTGTTTATATTTATATTCCAGCTATGATTAATAATCTGGCTGATATTATTTTTAAAATCAAATTGTGCAATCAGTCTTGCTTTATCTGGGTTTTGCAACGTTTGTATATCATACGTTACATTTTCATCAAGCAACTGGTAAATCTGATAACCTTCAAATTTAAACGAGCGCTCCGCAACGGTTAGTGTGTCGGTGTAAGTAGAATCCTTATAGATATACGTTGCTATATTGCCTTGCATGATAGTATCTACAATCACCTTGATAGTTTTGCTGATAGTATCTGGTATGGTTATATCTTTTTCAAAATACAGTTCTGTTGCTGGGGTAAAATAATTTTCGAGCGAAATAATTAATTCACGATCAAGTTCTCGTATTACCAAATCAGGAGCGCGTGGCCCATCTATTACTTTAAAACAATTATCAAATAGTTGCTGAGCTTTTACATCGGCAAATTTTATTAATTCGATTGATTGTTTAGGTCCTCCGTTTGATGCTTGGGCCCATACAACACCAATAGTAATGTAGTTAACTGCGCCTGGTAACAGGGTAAATGGCCCGGCACTTTGTAAAAATCTACGATCCCCAGTGGGATTTCCGGCACTGCTTTCGCTCCATGGAAAATCGGGATTGTTATTAAAGGCAGTATCGGTATTGCCTGAGTATACAAAATCACAAACCGGATTGCCCGGTACGAAACCATTTTTGCCGTAAGTTAGTTGCTGACCATTTTTCCAAAAACCTTTTAGATAATTGTAATAATCATTAGCATCATTAGGATCACCTTGAAAGCCGGAAGCGTTGTTATAGTAAATAAATTTTGACATAATAATTTGCTCTCCCGGCTCATCTATTTGACCATCGCGATCGTTATCTAAACCATCCGCGTTATCAGCCAAAGGGCCTTGAAAAAAATCGATAGCCAGGGCAGGAGGATTTATTCCATAACTACCCGGTCCATCATCATCCGGATCGCCATTATAAACAAAGCCCAATCCCAGATCTACATCACAACCTATATAGTCGTCATAGGGATTTCCCAAATCAGGATCGGCCCATGCGCCAAAGTAAGTTTGGTTGAGCTCAAGGTTGCCACGATTAATAATTTTGAATTTATTAAATGTCATATTATTCAATTCATCACTTGTTCTGAAAGCGAATGCCTGACATTGAATTTCGATGCCTGCTCCTTTGCCCGATTCGGAAAGTGTATGCACATTGCCCACATCATTTATCACCCACCATATACATTCGTCTCCAAATAGAAAATCATTGCATCCACCTCCTGCATCTACTGCATTTGCATCTAGACGAAAAAGTGGGTAATCTCCTTCGGATGGTTCGTACAAATTGTCGGCACCATTATCATGAAAGGGGGCAAGAAATTCGTCTTCGTTGTATAACGAGTTTCCATTGCCGGGATACGATTTTATGTCATTGGTAATATTATTTTTATCAGCAATAAAGTCGAGTACTTCGCTTTTCTTAATTTTCCAAAAGCGATCATAATAATTGCAACGTTCAGCTCTTATGTCGCCATTGCTTAAGTCTATGGTCCCGGGATAAAAATCAAAACCCAGATTGCGATACGTTTGTGCTGCTACTTTTAAATTACCCGATGCATCAAGCCCACCAATCCAAATAGAACCTGCATACATGGAATGCTTTCCACTATTTATTGGAATTTCGTAGTAGGGAAGCGGACTGGCAGGATCTGTCCAAAAGTCGCCACCGGTGTGCATGCGGGTTCTTACATTATTAATATCCATATCAATTTTCGAAACAGGATCCACACATCCCGAAACAAGTTTTGCAGCAACCTTTGGTTGCTGTGCTTTTTGCGAGTGACTTGGTTCTCGCGCAGCACTTTTTAGTTGAAGCAGTAAAATCAGGAAGAGAAAGGTGTTTAGTGATTTCATAACTGGTTGGTTTTAATTATTTAAAAATGCTTTTTGCTTTAATAGGCTAACGCTTATACAATGGTACGATGCAAATGCAAAAATTATTCATGTCGGAAACCTGATATGACGCTTTGGTTGCAATTGCAAGCGCTTATGACACAATTATGGCAAGGGTTTTACATTGTCAGCGTTTTAGTAACGATGGTTTAAAACTATCGTAGCCTGATAGACTCAATATGGTATGCGTTGTTGTAACTATATGTGTATACTAAGAAAAAAATCAGATGTCTCCAATAAAAACAAAGCGGCTATTAAAATAGCCGCTTCAGAGTTTTTTATGATGATGAGGGATGGGAAGTTCTTACAAAAGCTGGCCGGCAAGGTTGGCAAGCTCGCTGCGCTCGCCCTTCTCAAGGGTTACGTGTGCATACAATAATTGATTTTTCATTTTATCAATTAATGTGCTAAGTCCATTGCTATGCGAATCGAGATAGGGGGTATCTATTTGAAATATATCACCAGTAAAAATTATTTTGGTGCCTTCGCCTGCGCGTGTAATAATGGTTTTTACTTCGTGCGGTGTAAGGTTTTGTGCTTCGTCAACTATGAAACAAATGTGCGATAAACTACGACCACGTATATATGCCAAGGGTGTAACGTGCAGTTTTTCGTTTGCAATCATGTCATTTATTTTTTTAAACTCTTTATCAGTTTCGGCATACTGGCTTTGAATGTATTTCAGATTATCCCAAAGCGGTTCCATGTAAGGATTGATTTTCGATTTAATGTCGCCCGGTAAGTACCCAATATCTTTATTGCTTAAAGGAACAATTGGTCGTGCCAAAAAAATTTGCCGGTAACTGCTTTTCTTTTCCATGGCCGAAGCAAGTGCAACTAATGTTTTGCCTGTTCCTGCAACGCCTTGTATTGTTACCAATTTAATATCGGGATTCATGATGGCGTGCATTGCAAAGGCTTGTTCGGCATTACGTGGTTTTATTCCGCTTGCACTTTCTTTCGATATACGTTCCAGCATATCAGTTTCTCCATTGTATACCGCAAGCGCACTTGCTTCTTCTCCCTTGCTTTTCAAAATAAAATAATGGTTTGCCACGGGAACACTTTTCATAATCTGCCTGCGCATCACAAATCCATTTTGGTACAACTCGTCAATATGCTTACGTGCCACATTATTAAGTACCGATTTACCGGTATACAAACCCTCCAGGTCTTGTACCTTCCCGGTTTGATAATCTTCGCTTATAATGCCGAGTGACTTAGCTTTTAACCTCAGGTTTATGTCTTTACTTACCAAAACCACTTTGTGTTTTGGTTGTTCTTCTTGCAGTGCTACTGCTGCATTAATAATATTGTGATCAGCTTTGTGCTCACCAAATACTTTGTTAGCATCAATGCTACGAGCTACCTCGTGCATCAATACTTTCATTTTTCCTTTAGTAGGCCCGTTGAGCGGAATCCATTCGGTAAGCCCGGCTGCCCCGCTCAGTTTATCGAGGTTGCGGATAAACTCACGTGCTTCGTAGTTGATTACATCATTCCCTTTTTTAAACCTGTCAACCTCTTCAAGCACCGTAATGGGCAAGGCTACATCATGCTCCTTGAAATTATGTATTACGTTATGATCGTATAAAATTACTGAGGTATCTATTACAAAAATTTTCTTTTCTGATTTTCCTTTCATTCTTTGAGTTGATTAATTGTAAAATCCTTTTCAAATATAGGTGCGCTTATATGGCTTACGCTTTAGGTAAATATATTATTTCAACATCTGCATGTTAGTAGTTTATGCGTGTAAATTTTTCGCCATTTTTTTTACAATTGAAATAGCCCAAAGAGGCCAATGGTTTTCCCTGTATTTATAAAAGGAGGATTTGCCCTCTGTTTTGAAGCTAATAGCAACCATACATTTGTAACGTATTTTTAAATCATATGTTTCTTCAACCATTAAAAAATCAATACGATGAAAAATTTAAGTTTTATTAGAGCGCTCAACATTATTCTTGTGGTGGCGCTTACCATTACCCTATCTTCTTTGATGCTAAAAGCAAGTTACGAAACCTGGGTGCCTTGCGATTTACCCGAAAAGGCATCTATTAAAGAAGTAATCAACTGTGATCAAGGCAAAGGATTGCCATTAGTAGTTATTATAAAAAACTTGAAGGGCGAAAGCGTGCATAAGGCCTCGCTCGAAGATGGTTCTTTTTCGCTTGATGTTGCTGAGCCCGGAACCTACATCATGTATTTTTACAAAGGCAATAAAGTTTTTTATAAATCAGGAATTGAAATTGTAGCACCATGAAAACAAGATCATGTATCTGGCTACAGGAGCGGCCGGATTATAGAATCAAAAAAAGGTGCACATCGGTGCACCTTTTTTTTATTATTCTTGACTGATGCTACTCGATTTTTATAAATTTTTCAGATAGTAAGGTCTTGTCATTTCTTACCAGCACATGATAAATACCCGCAGGCCATGAGCTTATTTCTATTTGAACAGGCGTAGCATCGACGTGTTTAGTTAGCATTGATTTTCCGAATGCATCGTATATGGTAACCGTATAATTTTGTTTTGACTCTGTAGCTTCCCAACTAAAATTAACTTGTTGCGTGGCAGGTTGCGGAAAAACTCCAAGTGTTTGATTGTTGATTCCTTTGCGAAAAGGGTTATTGCTTTCGGAAATACGAATGGTATAAGGGACATTATTTTTAAAAGCACCATTGGCTCCAAATACACGTGCATAGTAAACTCCGGCAGATGGATAATTAAGTACAACCGAGTCGGCCGATGAACCCGTGGTATATGAACCAGCCACTAAAACTCCGGCCAAATTAAAAACTTCCAGATTGTAATTTGCCGGCAATTGAGAAATCTTGACTTTATAGTTTTTTGTAGAAGTCGCAGTAAATTGATACCAATCTACATCAAGTATCGGGCATATATATGCCTGATATGCACTGCCTGTAGCTAGCGGTGCTGCGGTAATAAGCGAGTTGTTATACTCAAAAGCATCGGCATTGCATTTAAGGCAATCAGCTTGCTCATCAAGCACAACTTGCATTTTTGGTGCTGTAATATTATAAGGAGGCAACTGGTCTACATACTCCAGATGGCCCCAACTGCCCCATATGCTTTGTCGTGGAGAAATATCACTGAATATCATGCCCAGATTGCTGCCCCAATAGCGCACACTATCTATAACGCGACTATATAAGGTGTACATGCCGGGATGAATTTGTGCATCATACATGGCTTGTATATATGGCGGCACTGAAAAATCGGTAAAATGCTGACCTCCTTCATAGTTAACAATGCCTTTACCATACATGCGCACAGTTCTATAATCTTGTTTTACAAGCGGAGCAAAACTATTAAAAGAGTTGCTTGCATTGGCAAGCACATCAGCAACGGTGCTTGAGGCGTTTAGCACAGGATTGCCAGTGTTGCCATGGTCGAGGCCAAAATAAAAGGTTGGTGATGCAAAGTCCCATTCGTTAGGCTTAAGTCGTGCAAGAATAAACTCATTTAGATAACCAAAACTTGCTTGAAGCCCAAGTACACGCTTCACTCTATTCTTAGAAGTGCCAAACACCGAGTGCCATATTTTAAAAACGTTATTTGCCTTGTCGCTATATGCTGCACCATAATGCAGGTTGTCTGGCTTGTTATCTGCATTGTAGTGTGATTGTGCAAAAATCCAATTCCACACTTCGTTGCTGTATTCAAGATATATATTTTGTTTGGAACCTACTTTACGAAATACGTTCGCCATTTTTGCAATATAGTTGCTATCAGCTGCATGTGGTACACATATCCAAACATCCTTTTTCAATGTATTGGCTAGCGAAACCATTAGTTCGTAAGGAACACCTTTGTCAGTTGAGTAGGTGCGATAAGATTTTAATGCACGATCGTTCCAATTAATATGTGGGCTACCATTGGTAGCTCCCCAATCCATAAAACGCAATGAAGTAAAGTTAGCACAATAGTCTAAAAATGGCTGATAGAACGGATAGGTTTCAATATCATCAAACTCATGCTCTATGCGCAACAAGCGTATGTTACGTATAGGATTACCAAGTGTGCTTGAGTCACAGACAACAAAAATATTACCATCGGCTGTTACATCAAAAACCACTCTGCCCGCTGCATTTGATACCAGATTAATTCCATATGGATAGCTAAACTGCCCTGTGCCTTGATACAACATCACATAGCGTTTGCCCATTTGTAGTGTTGCATTTTCTGAAGATAATATATATCGTATTTTAGTAGGCCCGCCACTTGTAAGTTGCGGGAGATATGTAGGATAGCCATTTGCATTTAGCACCAACTCACTTAGTTTATGATTATCCCAACAATAACAAGTATCCGAGAAGGTAATGATTTCGCCTGAATGTTTGAATAGGTTTTTGAAAGGAATGTTCACGCCCCAATAATTAATTCCCGAAAGGTTAGTGCCCAATTTCAATGCGCATCCCGAAGGTTGCCAGCCGGGGCACGTGCTGCTATCGCGATTCATATTTATCATTAACGAATCATTGCAACCATTGGTGCCGGTGAGATATACACGATATGCACCCGGTGTTAGATTATGGTATTCGTTGAAATTGGTGGTACTCATAAGCCCATTGTTACTATTGTACATTGTGTAACTAATTCCTGTATTTGCATTAATTCTGATACGGCCATCATTTGTACTGCACGATGGCAGGTTAAGGCAGGTTGCAGTTGTATTGCAAGGAAAACTATTGGCAGTATTCAACACCTTTATCGAATAGTAAGAAGTATTGCTTTGGCCAACATTGTCTGTTACGGTAAGTGAAGCTATCATTTCTCCGATATACGTATAAGAGTGATTTACAATTGGCCCAGTTACATCGGGTGTACCATCACCAAAATGCCATAAGTAGGTGAGTGGCTGTCCTTCCGGATCGGACGATGCGCTACCATTTAATGTAACAGCAAGAGGCGATTGCCCTTGCGCCACATTCGAGTTTATGACCGCAATGGGCGCTAAATTAAAGCCTATGGTGCTATCTGGAGCTACTTCTGCAAACGAATCGGCCACGCGCAATTCATCTATTGCACCTTGAGAAGGCCCATCTCCAAGGTAAACGATAATGCTGCGATACGATGAGGGAGATGTTGTAACGGTGAGTGTAGGCGTTGGTGGCATATTGTTGCCAAAAGTTGTAGGATTGGCATAAAGCGAAACGAGCGTATTTGCAGCATTGAAATCAATACGTATGGCAGCAAATGCAGTAACATTAGCTTGAACAGGTATACTTGTTCTATAATAATTTGCATTTACGCGTAAGGTCCAATATCGTTGCCCTGCGCTATCGCTGTTACTTCCAAAGTAGCCAAAGCTAACATTATAAGCACCGCAGGCATCGCACCAGGCAAGGTTGGTTTCATTTATTGCGAAATTTACCGGCTGACTATTATTTACCTCCTTACGAATTAGGCCACTAAACCACAAGGTGGTGCCTGTTTGTGTTCCAATACGGTCTTCTCCATTTGCAATAAAGGGCGCGAATGGTCCTGTGGAAGATAAATTAAGCCTGCGGCCTATGGTTAAATATTGATAACCGCCTATCCCTTTGTTGCCTGATGTAGATAATGCACCAAAGGTCAGCGACCCGGAACTTGCATTAAATCCAGGCACTACCGTATTCCCGTTTTGTACATCCCATGGCAACCCCCAGCCACTGCCACCCGACAAGCCGTTGAGGGGCGCAAGATTGCTATAACTAAAGTTGTCGTAAGCCAGCAATTGATAGGTTTGCGATTTTGCTAAATGTATTATGCATGTTATACATAACACTAGCGCTAGTAGATTTTTCATAATTAAAATGAGTTTAATTTAAGGAGTTTCCTATTGGCAATTATAGCAGATTGTATGTTAGGTATTCTGACGTTTGTCAAAATAGATATTGAGATAACCTGGTAAAAGGATTTATTACCATGGCCTTATTTATACAAATTAAGTTTCCTGAAAGTATTGTCAGCAGTGAGTTGTGGCGATAGCAGAGCGGAGGTTATGCTTCATTTTATTCTTTGGTTAGCATCAATAGTTGTACATGATGTTATATTTCGCAAATAAAAAGTATGAACCTGTTTAAACAAACTCTAAACATCAACCTGCTTATTCTGCTTTGATAAAATATAGTTGCCCCGTTTGGTTTTTTACCTTGTCAGCAATGTTTACTTCAACAACATTTTCTCCCTTATTAAGGTATTTGCTTTCAACATAAAGCAAGTTGTTTTTAGCATCATAGCATGCAATAACTTTTTTTTCGTTAACGGTTAGGGTATATGTTCCAATTCCTGAAAGCTCGTCTTTTATTCTGAATTTTACCGTATCGTTTTCCATTTTAGATATCAGGTTTTTGTTTAGGCTTACAAGTGTAGGCGCTTCGGTATCTATAGCAAGTGCAAATGCACCCAACGATTTCGTGTTTGCAAGTATGTAATTGCCTTCCACATCGCCACCTATGCTTGCATAGGTGCCACTTTTATTGAGCTTTACTATTACAAGTTTCGATTTTTTATTGGCTAATTTGGCGGGTATGCGAATACTAACAGTTGCTGATTTTTTCAATGGGATAGAGGCATCGTTTATTGCATGAATGGTAGTTACAAGCCCTTTCTTGTTACCCAGATTTTGGTAATACAGATATTCATCCTGATACAATGAGTTTGCTTTAATCGAAAATTTAAATTCGCTATTTTGATAGCTATAATTTTCTGAATACACTGTAAACTTGCCTTTATGCTTGCTTTTTTTGACTTCAAATCGTGTTGCTGTAAAATAAAATTCAAGTACCGACCTGTTTTTATTCAGGTCGCTAAGTTCTAATCGGCCTTTGCATATGGATGATGGTAACGAGGGTTTAAAATTATTTCGTGCTGACTTTGCAAGTACATTAAGATCGTTGTTTGGCAAGCGATACAAGCGCTCAATGGTTGTATTGTTAAAATAATCATAGGCATAGTCCATGTAGCCATTTACATTAATCGACTCATCAAACCCAAACGAGTCAAGTAGCGAAAGCCAGATAACCTGCTCATCAATAGAAAATTTTACCTGATAGATACCAAGTGTGCTGCTGCTGTTATTCATAAAGTCGGTTGCAACAAAACCAAATCGGGCACGAGGCGAAACTTCTATAGTATCGGTTAGGGTATAGGTTGTTCCGGAAAGCGAAGCCTTATACAATTGGTCAATGCGATAGTCCTGATAAACTGCCAGATGTCTTATCACAGGAGCAATCGTATCTTGTAATATAATTCCAAACAGTTGCGGATTATACGTTACATCGGTTTTACTATTTCTGATTTCGAAATGTAAGTGAGGGCCAGTTGAACCACCTGTGTTGCCGCTATAAGCAATGGTGTCACCTTGCTTAAAATAAAGCAGGTTTTCATTCAGGTCAATATCAATTTCTGCTTTGCCTTTTTCTAATTGGCGCGGTTGAATAAATTGTTCGATAGCGGGTGCAAACTGACGCAAGTGTGCATACACCGTAGAATAGCCATTGTTATGTTTTAAGTAAAGGGCTTTGCCATAACCCACAGCACTCACCTTTATTCTCGATATGTATCCCGATGCTGCGGCAACAACAACTTTACCTTCAATGCTGTCAGTTTTAATATCAATTCCACTATGGAAATGATTGCTTCTTACTTCGCCATAATTACCCGAAAGTTTCATTGTGAAATGAACAGGGCTAATAAAGTAATTGGTAGGATACTGTGCTGTGCACCACATGGTGCAGCACAAAAATAAGAGCAACGTTATGCTAATAACTTTCACACAATTGATAAATACGTTTACGTATTACCTGATTTGAAACCTGGTGCTGTATTTTTTATTGCCTGCTATTATTTCGGCTATGTATACACCTGCGTTCATGTCCGCAATTGCAACCGGTAGAAGTTGTTCGCCTTTATTTCCAGCAAATTGTTGTTGTTTTATTCGTGCCCCTTTTGCATCGTATATAGTAAGCGATACATTGCTTGCATGCAACAAGTTATAACGCACATAAAGCAAATCATTTGCAGTCCATGCCTGCAAGCCATCAATAAATTCTAACTGATTTATACTGCTCAGGAACGGGCCAAAATTATCCCGGTATTTAATCTCAGTAACGGCAGATTGTCCAAATGTAGTTGTAACAGTTATTTCCAAAACAGGGATGCCTTCGTTTTTTGCAAGCCATTTATATTTTGTTTGACGTGCTCGAGGTATAGAAAATCCAAAACCTGAGGTATCGGCAAGTGTATCTTTTCCGGTTAGTATGGTTTTTATGCGTAATGCATCAAATGTTCCGTAAGGGGTAGTAACCACACCCCAGCCATCAACAAGATTTACACGCTTTTGCGCGGTACCATAATAGCCAAGTCCCGGTATGTTTATGCCACCCGAAAACGAGCAACTGTCATTATCGTTAAAATTTAATGGGAAGAGATAGATGGAGTCTTTATCGCCATTATATGGAAAGGCTGTTGGCAGCGAGGCTACTTCAATTCCGGTGCCGGGGCTTCGGAAGTTGGCGGTTGTCTTGTAAAAAAAGGTAACCGGATTATCTAACGTTACCGGTAATGGCAATGCAGGCAATGCGCCTTCGGCTTTTGCAATATTGGCGCGGTTGGGATTAAATCCCAAGTTGCTAAAGGTTAATAGATATATTGGGTTTGCATTAAGCACCGACAAAAAAGTATCTACATCTTGCGATACCGGAATAAGCATACTAAAATCCCAGGTATAGTTGGCTCCCGTTTGTGTAGCAAGGCTTGCTGCCGTTGCCTGATTTGGATTAGCAAAGCTAACTCTGAAGGTATCGCCTGCATTCATTAAATCGGCATCATCTATGGTGATCTGCGCATTTGTGGTTAGCACAGCAACCAAACAAGTGATTATTAAATAATATCTGTTCATTGAATTTTTTTTTGCGAAAGTAAGAATTGATTCAACATCCCTTCTGTTTCGTGGTAGAAATATTACCTTGATAGCCTACTTTTTTTTTAAACAATCGTTTGGGCAAATGTTTGTTTAAGCAGCAAGAGCGATAAATTAGTTTTAATACAAATCAATTACATTTGCGTCCTTATTAAACGAAATAGTAAAATATGGCTTTAAAAATTAAATTTGGAACAGATGGATGGCGTGCAATAATTGCGCAAGAGTTTACTGTAGAAAATGTAGCACGGGTATCTGAGGCAACCGCCCAGTGGGTGCTTAATAAAACCAAGGGTGGAAGCATAGTGGTTGGGCACGATTGCCGCTTTGCTGGCGAGTTGTTTGCCGAAACGCTTACTAAAGTGGCATGTGATATGGGGCTCAAAGTTTTTCTTGCTAAAGGATTTGTTAGCACTCCCATGATATCGTTAGGCGCCCAAAGACTTAAATGTGACCTTGGTGTAATCATTACAGCAAGTCATAATCCACCTTCTTATAACGGATATAAATTAAAAGGCCCTTATGGTGGCCCGCTTATTCCATCGCAAGTTCAGGAAATTGAAGACATGATACCTGAGAAATCTTCGGTGAACTATGAGAAAATTTCGATGGAGGATTTGGTGGCACAGGGAAAGGTGGAATATATTGACTTAGAAAAAATGTATTGCGAACATGCTGAAAAGTCTTTTGACCTTGATGCGATACGAAATTCAAAATTGAATTTAGCATACGATGCCATGTATGGCGCAGGGCAAAATGTAATTAAACGTTTGTTGCCATCAGTAAACCGATTGCATTGCGACAACAATCCCGGATTTCATGGACAAGCACCTGAGCCAATTCATAAAAATCTGTTGGAGTTTTCAGAAAAAATAAAAAATGCCAACCCCAAATTTCATTGCGGCCTTGCAACCGATGGCGATGCCGACCGTATTGGATTGTACGACTCTAGTGGTAATTTTGTTGACTCCCATCATATCATTTTGTTGCTTATACATTACTTATGCAAATACAAGAAGATGACAGGTAAAATTTGCATAGCCTTTAGTGTTACCCCTCGTGTAGAAACATTATGCAAGCACTATGGTCTCGAAATGGAAGTAAAGAAAATCGGTTTTAAGTTTATTGCCGAAACCATGATTAACGAAGATGTTTTGTTAGGAGGAGAAGAGAGTGGAGGGATAGCTATAAAAGGTCATATACCTGAGCGCGATGGAATATGGATGGGCTTGGTGATATGGGAGTTTATGGCAAAAACAGGCAAGACCCTCGAAGAGTTAATTGCCGAAGTATATGAAATAACTGGCCCTTTTGCTTTCGAACGCATTGACTTGCAGATTAAAGAGGAGCTCAAGCAAAGCATTCTTGTTAATTGCAAAAGCGGCACTTATCAAGCCTTTGGTAAGTATAAGGTTAATCGCATGGATGATATGGATGGATGGAAATATTTTTTCGACAATGGAGAATGGCTTATGATACGCGCCTCGGGCACCGAACCTGTTTTGCGCACCTATGCTGAATCGGACTCACGCGAAAATGCTTTTGCTATTTTAAAAGCTGCTCAGGATGTCTTGTTAAAGTAATCCTTCTTATATACCATGACCATATACGTTGCCCATAAATTAATAATTAGTTTATGGGCATTTTTGTCAATAATGATATGGTGCCATACAAGTATGGCACAGCAAGACTCCACAAAACTTATTAAGCAACAGCACCGTGTTACACTTGTTTCAACGGCTGCATATAGCGCAGCATTAGTTGGCTTACATCAACTGTGGTACAAAGATTATCAGAGTACATCATTTCGTTTTTTTAATGATAATGCCGAATGGATGCAAATGGATAAAATAGGACATATTGGTTCGGTATATTATCTCTCCAAATTTAATTACAGCCTGTATTCATATTATGGAGCAAGCAATGGAAAATCGGTTTTACTTGGCACAACCTCTGCTATGACTTTTTTTACAGCAATCGAAATAATGGATGGCTTCTCATCGGGTTGGGGCTTTAGTGCCGGAGATATGATTGCCAATACCTCAGGGGCACTATTATTTGCCGGACAACAATTGTTATGGAATGAAACACGAATCGATGTGAAATTTTCGTTTTCGCCTTCGCCTTATGCAGGTTGTCGTCCATCGTTATTAGGCAGCAGTTTTACGCAACAGTTATTAAAAGATTACAATGGTCAAACGTATTGGCTTAGTGCGAATATTTCTGATTTTTTAAGACCATCATCAACGTTTCCTCAATGGCTTAATGTGGCGGTAGGTTATGGAGCAACAGCAATGACAGGTGCTCGGCATAATGTTTTTGTTGACGGTGGTTGCTTAATTGATAATAACGAAAGACAGAGAAAATTTTATTTGTCGCCCGACATTAACCTGAATAAAATTAAAACACGTAAGAAGTGGCTAAAGACATCTTTGTATATTTTGTCTTTTATAAAAGTACCCTTGCCAGCTATCGAATTTCAAAATTCAAAAACCCGTGTTCATTGGTTAAAGTTTTAACTTCAGCAAACTCATGTCCACAACTATTTGTTTACCTAAATCTATTAGATCGAGTTGCCTTTGAATTGAATAGCCCATGAATTTATTCATGGGTTTAAAAGTCCATGAATTTATTTATAGGCTTAAATCCATTAAATTGAATTGTTAATTTGTATTAACAATTGCGCCTATTGCACAATGATATAGAATAAATACTTTTACATAAAAATGTTAGGTCAATGTTAGGATTACGATTTGCAAAATTTGTTCCCGGAGAAGAAGGCAGTGCTTTCGATCGTCTTTTAAAGTTATTTATGGAGTTGCTGAATTATACTGCTGGCGATGCAAACGAAGCATTGCAGTGGATGACCGAGCTTGACCGCGAGCATAAGTTTACAACCCTGAGTATGGCATGTCAGATTTTATTAAAGACCTAAAGGATAATGGATACATAAAAGATTCAGCTAACGATAAGGTGTTTGAGCTTACTTCAAAAAAAGCGAGCGTAGCATACGTAAAAAGGCATTGGAAGAAATTTTTGGAAAACTGCGTAAGGGCAACAATGGTAATCATAAAACTTTTTATTCAGGTCAGGGCGATGAACAAACTTCAGATTCGCGGCCATTTGTTTTTGGCGACAGCATCAATCAAATCAATTTTACCAACAGCATTCACAATGCCCAAATTAATCATGGTATTGATGAGTTTAAACTTACCGAAGACGATATAGAAATTCAGGAAATGGAGCACAAGTCGCAAACAAGTACCGTGCTTATGATTGATATATCACATTCCATGATTTTGTATGGTGAAGATCGCATTACACCTGCCAAGAAGGTAGCTATGGCTTTGGCCGAATTGATCAGTATAAAATATCCAAAAGATACGTTAGATATAATTGTATTTGGAGATGAGGCATGGCCCATTGCATTAAAGGATATTCCTTATTTAACCGTAGGGCCCTATCATACCAATACCATTGCTGGATTGGAATTGGCAGCAAACATTTTGCGCAGGCGTAAAACAAGTAACAAGCAAATTTTTATGATTACCGATGGCAAACCAACCGCCATGTTTATTGGAAACAAAGTTTATAAAAATAGCTTTGGCCTCGATCGTCAGATATTAAACCGCACCTATAATTTTGCTGCCCAATGCAGAAAAAACAGAATTCCGGTTACCACCTTTATGATTGCTAGCGACCCATACCTTCAGCAGTTTGTACGTGAGTTTACGCGCATCAATAATGGCAAAGCTTATTATAGCTCGCTCAATAATTTGGGAGAGTTTGTATTTGAAGATTATGAACGTAACCGCAAAAAGAAAGTTCGATAAGACCCATGAATTCATTTTGTAAGAATGTTTTAAATGCAATGGGCATACTTGTTGCGGCCATGGCAATGTTTGGTGCGTGTAAAAAAGAAAACAACCACGATTGCTTTATTGGTACAGGTAAGGAAATTATCGAGCAGCGCAGTTTGCCTCCATTTTCAAAAATTATAATTGACCGCACTGTAACTGTTTATTTGGTGCAGGATACTGTAAATTATGCATTGGTTACTGCAGGCGAAAATCTTATCGAAAAAGTAAAAACCTACCTTGATGCCAATGGAGATTTGGTAATCATAAATGACAACCGTTGTAATTGGGTACGAAGTTTTAAGAATGCGTTTAATGTAGAGTTGCATTTTACAAAATTGAATTCGGTATTTTCAACTGCTAACGGTGACCTTATATGTTCCAATACGCTGATGGCCGATACCTTTTTGCTTGAGTGCTATAATGGCACCGAAAAATTTGACTTGAAACTGGAAGCAAACTACAGTTTTCTCAAGTTGCATACCGGCTCGTCCGATTTGGTAGTTAGCGGAAAGGTTAAGGAGAGTTATATATACAGTGCCGGGCTGGGTTGGGTAGATGCCGCTGCCCTCCAAACCATCAATTCGCAAGTAGACCTGCGAAGCCAAAACGATTGCTCTGTTTGGGTAGATCAAAAACTTGTTGCCGAAACCAGATGGAAAGGAAACGTCTACTATACCGGCAATCCCGCTGTGCTCGAAGTAAAAAACTTTCATACCGGTCAGGTAATTAAAAAATAAAATCAGAACATGACCATTGACCTTGTCGAGTTAAACCTTCCTCCTATACAACCTCAGCTTAGCAGGGCGGGCGATGATGTTTTTATTTTTGATGATATTCGTAAGAAGGACATCCTGTTGACTAACGAAGAGTGGGTGCGCCAACATTTTATTTCTTTCCTCATCAATCAATGTGGGTATCCCAAAGGATTGATCAGTGTAGAAAAAGGATTACTTGTAAATTCGTTAGCCAAGCGCAGCGATATACTGGTTTATAGCAGCACCGGTACTCCATGGTTGTTGGTTGAGTGTAAGTCGTATGAAACAACACTTAATGAAGAAACCATTTATCAGGCACTCAATTATCATTTAACTTTAAAAGTAAAGTACATCATCATCACCAACGGTATGGAGCATTATTGTCTTAAAGTAAATGATAATGCCTTTGAATACATTGATGCTGTGCCAGCGCATGAATAAATTATGTAATTTTAAAAATATTGCTTTAGTTGCAGTAAGTGAAAAATTTCGTAGGTAGGTGTAGCGGTATGTTCATTTTTTTCCGGATTAAAATAAATAGCCTTCAAACCCGCATTCATAGCGCCACCAATATCCGCATATAGGCTGTCGCCAATCATAATACTTTCGCGCGAAGCACCTTTGGCAGCACTTAATGCATAATCAAAAATGCGTTTATCCGGTTTCATCACGCCAACCATTTCACTAATGATTATCTCCTTAAAGTATCCTCCAATATTGCAACCGTTTATTTTTATAAATTGTACTTCTTTGAAACCATTGGTAATTAAATGCAGCTGATATCCTTTGCCATTAAGGTATTCAAGTATTTCAACAGCACCATCCATTAAGGCTCCTTTTTGCGGGCAGTGGGCTGTGTAATAGGAAGCTATTGCTTCTATATCCAAAGCATGCAACTTGCTAAAGTAATCGAATGTTTGTTTAAATCTTTCGAAGCGAATTTGCTCTTTGCTAATTATTCCCTTTTCATACTCATCCCACATGCGATAATTTATTTTTTTATACAAAGAAAAAAAATCGTCAAATGATGGTACCACTTTTCTAATTGAAAAATATCAAACATCTCGAGCATGGTAATTCTCGAGTTGGTGTCAAAATCCCAGAGGGTGTGATCAAGATCAAAAAATATATGAGTCATAGGTAATGTTGTTTCCATTATTCAAATACTTTTTTTATTTCCTGCGGATGAGAAATTTGCAGCAGTTCAAATACACCGGTCATTGCAAGCGACCAAAACAAAATAGCACAAAACATATACAGGTAAATTTTTTTCTTATTATGCACATAGCGTGCTGCAAGTATACTACCAATGGGAATGCTGATTAATACCGGTGTTAAAAGGGCTATGCCGGCCAGGCCGTATTTGGTCCATAGCTTCACAATCCTGCGGTTTCGAGGGGTAAATATCCGCTTATGTTTTACCATATAACCCCCATCCTTGTATTGTATTTTTACTTGCCCTTCCAGATCAATTGTTGGCTCATCAAAGAATGGGGTGGTGTTTTTATTTTTAAACAGTTGCCTGATGCGTTCCCACAGTTTGAAAATTGGCTTGCTAAAGTTTACAAAAACAAATACACCAAGCATGCCTCCCAACACACAGTAAAAAATCGATTCAAAAAAATGGAATTCGTAACTGTCATTGTAATAAGCAAATGGTGGTCCTGCCACAAATTTTACACTGCTCAGCAAGATTACTGCCAGTATCTTTATCAGTTTTTGCATGTAGGGTTAAACTTTTTGGCCAAACGCAAGATCGCCTGCATCGCCAAGGCCCGGCACTATGTATGACTTTGAGGTTAGCTCCTCATCAATTGCCGCTGCCCAAATGGTAATATTTTCAGGCATATTAGCTTGCACATGTGCAAGCCCCTCTTTGCTGGCTATAGCAGTAACAATATGGGTATGCTTTGGAATCCCTAATTCAAGCAATGCCTTATAGGTAAGCACAAGCGACTGCCCTGTTGCCAACATAGGATCGCTAAGTATAAGTATCCTATCTTGTATTGGTGGCGAGGATATGTACTCCAGGTGTATATCAAAACTGCCATCTTTATGATGCCTGCGGTATGCCGAGATGTAAGCGCAATCTGCCCCATCAAAATAATTAAGCAATCCCTGATGCAAAGGCAATCCCGCGCGTAGGATGGTTGCCAGTAAAGGAATTTCTTTTAACAGATGTGTGTTGGCTATACCTAATGGCGTGGTAACTTCTTCTGGTTTATAAAGTAACGTCTTGCTTATTTCCATTGCCGCTACTTCGCCAATGCGTTCCAGATTTCGTCTAAATCGCATGCGGTCTTTTTGTATGGTTACATCCCTGAGTTCTGCTACAAAATGATTAAGTATACTATTGGAATCGCTTAGATGGTGAAGCATGATAAAAAATGCTTTAGTGTTTATTTGTGCAAATCTAAAATTCTTAAGGTGGGTTTCAAAATAAATTTAGTTGTTGCTGTTCATTGTTGGCTGTGTAGTACGCCAATAGAGGGTTTTCTACCTAACAATCTATTTTGCAAAAGCAATAGGCATTTGGCGGTTTAAGAAAGTTAATAGCAAAGGATACTCACCAACAAATCGCATGTGGCAATTAACATTTCGCACCTCGATAGTTTCTTGGTTTCAATCAATAACAGTAAAATAAATCCGTATATTTAGCATTGCATCATCAACATAATAAGATATAAGGCATTTACAAAACAAGGCACTTGATGTAAAATTGCATACACGTTTTTACTACTAAGTATATACGTGTTTACAGGGTCAGCCAAACAAAAATCATTTCGTTTTCGACAATTCTTCTTTTCATATTATCAACTAACACCATAAAAGCAAATGATGTAAAACAGAACGAAATGAAGTGATAGGGTTAATTGTGAAAATTAACATGAAGGATTAAAAAGTGCAGGACATCTTAGTTGTAATCAATAACATGCGCGGTCACAAACAACCTTTATTCTTTCAACCATTTAATTGCTCGGGGCAATAAATTTTTTCTAACAAACAAATAGGGTTGCAACTCACTCCCAAAGCCTTTGTAAAATGAGGCCAGTGAGGTATTATTACTTCCTTCAAAATCTAAAATCTTTTGGCTGTTACAATTGATTTGTATCAGATGATTTACAAGTTTAAACATGGCCTTACTAGTGCGCCCTGCCGGTGCTACTGCCGAAAATAAAAAAACAATCCGGTTGTTGAATTCCAACGTAATGCAACCTGCCACCAACAAGTTATGTAAGGTAACACCATGTATTTTTATAACAACTTGCCCCTGGCAAGTTGTTATCAATTGTTTAAGTAATTGGTATTCTTTTGTTGTAAATTGTTTTACCTCTTTCCCTTTATTTTCTCTGAATAATTGAATAAGGGCATCAGCATCTTGCAATAAGGCTATTTGTAATTCTGCATTTGCATCTTTTAGGTTACGCTTGTGGTTGGTGCCAAACGTCTTTGCAAGCGCATCGTAACTTTCGTTTAGCCTTAGTATATAGTTATTGTTAGATTTTATCTGAAACGATGAATCATCAGTTGCATTGGCATGATTTAAATACAATTCAATTAATTTAAACTTGGCCGGTATTGCATGCAGAAACGAGTTTATGGTTTGTACCGATAATTTTTCGTCTCCATATATTCCCAATTGCTGAATAAAGAAGGGAGGAAATAGATAATGGAACCCCAGCTTTTTGCGATGCGGTAAAGGCATAATTATCTTGTAATCGTCTGCTACCAACGCATCCCACCCGGGGCATACCGTATTCAGATAGCATGATAGCCCATACATATTACCATTAACCGCGCGGCCAATAGCAAGGTCCCATTTAACCATATCAATTTCACTATGTGTTACATACGTAATGTTCATTTCAGTTGCAGGGTTTTAAGAAAAATTTGTTGCCAGCCTTTCCACATTCCCTGATCATTTACTGTTTCGTTGTGCCAGATGTAGTGAAACAATCCTCCAAATTTCTTTACTTCCATGTGCAGATTATTTATTTCGTGCCATGCCTGAGCAGGAGGTTTTTTTTGATAGAATACAAATGTTGCATCCATATAGGCAATGGGGTGAACAAGGAGTTCGGTCTCCGTATTTTTTTCTAAATCGAAAAAATAAAATGGAACGGCAGTTGATGCCCTAAAACCACAGGCATCTGCATAGCCCATGCTGTAATCGTTTTGTATACCACAACTTATGAGGTTGTTATAGGTTGATGGAAATTTTATTTTCAAAATGCTGTCGCGAATTTACAATGCTTGCACCTGTTATTTCTTCTAATCGGGCAGTTTCGGTTTTCAGTATTTGTAATTCGTCACTCGTGTATCCCGGATGCAAACCGGTTGTTGCTTGCAAACTCAGTTGCTGTATTAGTTTTATATACGTTGCATTGGTATGTGGCAGGTTGCGATCATAGGTTCCCTGATTAGCGGTCATTAGAAAAAAAGTAGGCGTTACGCTTTGTTCTTTGCAACTGCGCAGTATAAACTCATAGGTGTCATATGGATCCTTGTTTGTTAACAAGGACCTTATACGATGTGCCAGATTTGCAAAATCAAACTTCAACATATCTTTTCCTATACCGCCCAATGTTCGCGTAGCGCCTTTATGCAGATAGGCATACGCATTATCTACATCTATTCCGGGAGAATTAATTACTGTTTTATCAGGAGTAGGAGGTAGGTTGTGTTTTGCTGCAAGGTTGCTGTACAATATGTTTGCATAATATTGTATTAATGGAAGATGTAAGAAGTTCTCGCGGTAAGCCAACGATTGGTTGGCCGGAAATCGTTGATGCGCATCAGCTTCGAAAGGCAAGTATTCTTCGTAGCGAGTAATTAAGTAAAAGGATGCAGCTAACAAATCGAATGGCAATGAGTCATTGCCTGTTTTAAAAAATGCTTTCATTCCATTCCACTTTTCTACCTTAAAAGATTGAGGGGCAATGGCATCTTCAAATAAAATGGTATGGGGTATTATTTGCAAAACATCACTGATGTTTTGGTTTGAGTAATTAAGTTTAATACCCTGAGCTGCTTGAAAGGAATCGATATGGGTATAAAAAATAATTTTTTCGAATGGTAGTAGGGTAGTAAAAAAGTAATCGGCAATATACGTTAACCTGCTGCTTTGCTGCTTGGCATATATATGTATAGGCTCCATTTATTCAACTAAGGTGTTTTATCAAGCTATTGCAAATAAGTCGTGCTGCATGGCCATCACCAAATATTGGAGGATAAGTAAAGCGCTTTTTATTTTTCATTTTGTTTACTGCATTCACTATATCAGTAGCAGTAATTTTGGTAAGCATACTATTTCCATTTTTAACCAGCTCCTGCCATTCGGTTTCGTTGCGTAATACTACACAAGGTTTTTTGCAGAAAAAACTTTCGCGTTGTACACCACCCGAGTCAGTAATAATCAAAGCAGCATTTTTCTCAAGCCAAATCATTTCAAGGTAGCTAACCGGTTCAATCATATAAAGCAGCCTGGCATTAAATTTTATCTGATGTTGTATCATACTGCGCCTGGTGCGGGGATGTGCCGGAAACACTACCGGCATATTTTCTGATTTAGCTATTGTTTCTAACGCAGCAACAATGTTTTTAAGGCTGTTTGCATTATCCACGTTAAAATCGCGATGCACCGAAGCAAGAAAATAGTGCCCATCGCTCAATTTCAATTGCTTCATGGTTTGCGAATCATATTTCAGCTTTGAAGTAAATAATTCAAAGGCATCATACATGAGGTCGCCTGTGTTCATTACAAGTGGATTATTAATGCTTACGTTTTCTTTCTTTTTAAAATTAAAATTTTCACGTATTAAATTATTGACCGCACTTTGGGAAGTGCAAAATAAAAAGGAAGCAGCCTGATCAGCAGTTATGCGGTTAAGCTCCTCGGGCATGTGTTTGTTATAACTGCGCATACCTGCTTCTATATGTGCTACAGGTATATGCAATTTGCATGCGGCTAAAGCCGCAGCGAGGGTCGAGTTAGTATCACCATAGATAACAATAGCATCAGGACGTTCGGCCAATATTTCTTTTTCAATTTCAGAAATCATCCTTGCAATTTGATCGCCATGTGAGGCACTGCCGGTATGCAGATTCTTATAAGGTAAGGGTATATGCAGCTCATTAAAAAATACTGCGCTCATATTGGTATCGTAGTGCTGCCCGGTGTGCAATATTTTTTCAGTTATAAGATGTTGAAATTCGTTATTAATGCAGTAGCTAAGCGCTGCAGCTTTAATAAATTGTGGACGGGCGCCAACTATAGTCAACAGTTTAAGCATATGTAAAGAAGCAAATTATTTTTTTCGGATGAGCATAATTCCATCGCGTACCGGCAACAAAACATTTTCTACTGCTTCGCATTCTTGCACCTTGGTATTGAAAGCATGAATATGTTCGGTTTCTTCGTCTTGCTGGGAGAGAGGTTTAATCACATTGCCACTCCACAAGACATTGTCGGCAAGTATAAATCCTCCCGGTTTACAGGCGCTTAGGCAAATTTCAAAATAGGCAGGGTATGCCTCTTTGTTGGCATCAATAAAAATTAAATCAAAGTTCAGATTAAGATTTGGAACAATGCTAAGTGCATCGCCATGTATAAGTTTTAGTTTATCGGCTGTGTTAGCAGCAGCAATATTTTTTTGAGCAATGCTCAAAAACTCTTCGTTAGCATCAATAGAAATGAGCAAGCCATCTGCTGTTAATCCTTCGGCAAGGCAAAGGGCACTATAGCCGGTATAGGTGCCAATTTCAAGAATACGTTGGGGCTTAATCATGTGCGAAATCATTGCCAACACACGACCTTGCAAATGTCCCGATAGCATACGTGGTTGCATCACCTTGGCATAGGTGTTACGGTTAATTTCTGCTAGCAGCACACTTTCGGGAGAAGTGTGATCTTCGCTATATTTTTGTAAGGCAGGAGATATAAAATCCATCAGTTTTAAGGTTACATTGTTAAATAAAAAAACCGCTCATTATAGGAGCGGCTTTTGTAGTAGCGGAGACGGGAGTCGAACCCGTGACCTCAGGGTTATGAATCCTGCGCTCTAACCATCTGAGCTACCCCGCCAGGACAATGAAAGCACACATTTATGAGTGCCCCATTTTTTTGAGCGCGCAAATATAGAAGTTTTTCTATTCCTAAAAATTTTGAAGAAAATAATTGAGGTCGGTAATTTCAGGTGTCAGGTTTTTGATTTTTATATTTTCGGGTTAGGTTTAGCATCGCATCGGTGTCTAAAACCACATCTTTATTGGAATTAACTGCTCAATTGATAAATCAATTGGTTGGGTTATGTTTGTAAATGTAGTAAAATCAGAAACGTGCACTACTACAATTAATAAGGCGACAAAAGTCGTGGCGTTTATCTGTCGTTTTTTGGGTATAAGGTGTTGTATCTTTTTTCCATTTCTGAAGCTATCACACGCCCATTTTCATCTCGTGTTTTTAGTTTACTAATTATGTTTAAAAAGCTTTGTTCGTCACGGTCCTGACTAAGTTTAAATACAGTATCAAGTGAAGTTATTTCAATTTCGAAAACAATAATTGCTTTCATTACTCTTTCCAGATATGCGGCCGGTAGGTTATCGTAAATGGTGGTCGATTGTGGATTGTTATTTTCAAAATGGAGGGTGATTTTACGTAAGGCTTCTATTAACGCATCATTGCCAAGAAAGCGGATAACCCCCGCTGCATGCACACTCATATAGTTCCAGGTGGATGGTGTATGTGGATTGCTATACCATGTTCCACTTACGTAACAGTGATGACCAGTAAAAACAGCCAGCACATTGGGGTTATTTATAAATGCTTTATGATGACCTGAATTTCGCATAATATGCCCACGCAATGTTTGCTTACCATCATGTTCTTCGAAAAAGACAGGTACTTGCGTAGCTACCGGTTTTTGGTTGACATCAATTCCCGTAAGAAATGCAAATGGAAATTGCAACATAAATTCCTTGATAACCTCAGGGTTATTTTCTTTATGGAAAGGAAGATCGTACATTTGAAAATGTTTGAAGTAGCTATCAATATTTTGCCCCTGTTAGTTTATCAAAATATTTTTGGCTGCAAATTTTATAATCAGTTGGCATCGTTAATTCGGTAGGTTGGTTATTAATGTCAGTTGCTATCAGCGTCATAAGTGTTCCGTTATTGTCGAGCGGGTATGCATATTCAAGTAAGGCGCCATCAATAATCTTATAGTCTTTGCCAGCGCGTCCTGTTTTAATAATGTCTTTGGTGTACCAACCTGTTGTAGTTACACCATTATTAAAAGTGATTTCAACCTTATTACTCTCATGACTAAGAAAGATATTGGTAAGTTGGTGATGCACTTTTACCATTTTAATATTTTCCTTGTCGCTCTTTTTCAGTTTGCTTTTATAGCATATTTTTCCCCCAAAAATTTACCAGCTGGTATGTAACACGGTCGGTTTCATTGGTAACGGTTTCAATCAAGATGCTATCACGTTCGTTTTCATTACGGTACGATATTCCTTTTCGTTAAAAATTAGTTCGCACTTTACCGGAAGTTGCGACACAGTGGTTGCTATGCCGGATGCATTACTGTATTTAATATCATACCTGATTATACCTGCTTTGATTTTTTCGGTTTGCGCCATAACGCTAAACGAAAAACAAAACAACAATGCAACAACAATAAAACGCATAATTTTTTTTTTCAAAGGTAAATTAATACCCCAATATCTTCAACATCGATTTGGCGCTTTGCTCCTTTGCAAACAAACGGGTAGTGTATTTGCCATCTTCATCTCTATCAATTAGTACATGTTTTGGTGCAGGTACCAGGCAATGCTGAATGCCCCATACCCACCAAGGCTTTCCTGATAAGCACCGGTATGGAAAAATCCCAGGTATAATGGATCGTCACCTTCACTTACCTTTGGCATAAACACACGGTTGGTTTGCGACTCAAAACTATAGAAGTCTTCGCTATCACAAGTAAGTCCTCCAAGGTTGACACGTTGATATTCTTTATCCCAATTATTTATTGCAAGTAAAATAAATTTTTGATTGATGCCCCAGGTATCCGGCAGTGTAGTAATAAATGAGCTGTCAACCATGTTCCAGGTTTCTTTATCATTTTGTGTTTTTTGATGCAATGTTTTAAATAATACAGCACCGCTCTCGCCAACGGTAAAACTTCCAAATTCAGTAAATATGTTTGGCTCAGGAACTCCTGCTTTCTGGCAAGTACTCTTTATTAGGCTGATAATCTCATTAGCCATGTAATCGTAATCGTAATCAAAACTTAATGAGGTGCGTATGGGCCACCCCCCCCCAATATCAAGAGAATCAAGCGAAGGACATACCTTTTTTAGCTCACAATACTTGTCAACACCTTTGCTCAGCTCGCTCCAATAGTAGGCATTATCACGAATTCCGGTATTTATAAAAAAGTGTAAAAGCTTTAGCTCAACATTTGGATTGTTTTTCATTCTGGAATTTACGAATGGCGTAATGTCCTTATATCTGATTCCTAAGCGTGATGTATAAAATTCAAAATTCGGCTCCTCGTCTGCTGCAATGCGTATTCCTATCTTAAATTTCTTTTTCATTGCCTTTTCGTAGTAATCCAATTCGGCCATGTAATCCATAATCGGAATGGTGTTTTCGAAACCATCTTTCCAAAGGTCAATAATTCCATTCATGTATGTGTCTTTTTTAAAGCCATTACACAAGATGTAAGTTTCCTTGTTTAACTTACCCTGAGCGTGCAACTCTCTGATAATAGGAATATCAAAGCCTGAACTGGTTTCAATATGAATATCGTTTTTAAGCGCTTCTTCGAGCACAAAAGAAAAGTGCGAACTTTTTGTACAATAACAATAAGTATAGCTACCTTTGTAATCGTTGCGGGCCATGGCTACATTAAATATTCGCTTGGCCTTTTGTATTTGCGAGCTTATTTTAGGAAGGTAAGATATTTTTAATGGAGTGCCGTACTGTTCAATAATATCCATAATTGGAATACCATTAAAATGCAGACAGTTGTCTATAACATCAAAATCATCTTGTGGAAAATAGAATGTCTGCTTAATTAAGTCGATGTATTTATTCTTCATTTTTTAAAATTTAACTCTGATACATTATAAAAATTATGCCAACCTAAGTGAGTTGGATTATTAAATCAAGTGCAAATAAAGTTTTTTTATATGATTAAAAACGTAAAATTTATAGAAGTTAAGTCGGAAATAGGGGCAGGAACCCGAGGAGCCAGTCTTGGTCCCGATGCCATTAAGATAGCAGCACTTGACTATGGAAGCAACTTGTTCAGGCAAATAAACAGTACGGAGATTACCGTAGAGAACCAGTTATTGTTTGAGCGCGACAGTTCGCCCTATGCAAAACGCATTAAGGGTTTAATTGCTGTATATGAGCGCCTGGCTAAAGAAGTAGCAAGCACACTAAAGGCCAAAATATTTCCGGTAGTGCTGGCGGGCGATCATAGCACATCAGGTGGAACTATCTGTGGCATCAAGACTGCCTTTCCAAAATGCAGACTTGGGGTAATATGGATAGATGCCCATGCTGACCTTCATTCGCCTTACACCACACCATCGGGCAATATGCACGGAATGCCGTTGGCTGTGGTATTGAATGAAGACAATATTCCTAATAAGATAAATAAGCCGGACAAAGAAACGGTCGATATGTGGAATAAACTTAAGAGTATAGGTGGTGCAGGGCCAAAGTTTGATTATAATGATTTGATATTTATTTCGTTGCGAGATGTGGAACCGGAAGAGACATCTATCATAAAGAAAAACAAAGTTAAAGTAATTACAACTGCCGAGCTCAAGCGCAACGGAGTTGAAAAAATTGCCCGCGATACCTTGTCTCACCTCAATCACTGCACCCATATTTATATATCATTTGATGTTGATTGTATGGATAGCAGCATTTCCAAAGGCACAGGAACACCGGTGCGCAATGGCATAACTGAAAAAGAAGCAGGTAGCTTGTTGGTAAGACTTATTCAAAACGAAAAAGTTTGTTGTTTTGAAATTGCAGAAGTAAACCCAACTCTCGATAAAGAAAACTTAATGGCTGAAAATACTTTTGAAATTTTACAAAAGGCAATAAGTCAACTTACCAATTAGTTCAGCTAAGTTATTTGACCTTCAAGTATCTACAACAGTTTTCCTGTAAATAGTTTTAGCTTCTATAAGTTTCTATTAGAAGAAGAATTAGTATTTTTCTTCCTGACAGCAACAAGAAAATTATTTTGGTTGCTTAAAATTTGAAAATAGATCCTTTTTTATAAACCTATTTGCGCAGCATACAGGTTCATTAAATTAAACCGAAAGGCAACCGCCCAATAAATCGGTTATATATCATGATAAATTAATTACAGAATTTTTGTTTGAGCAATTCGGCAGGCGAATAGTTAAGTATGATTGCATAATCAAAATCCTGACAGGCCTCATTAATCCGGTAAAGCATTACATATGCAATAGCACGATTGTAATGGGCTTCGGCATAATCACTTTTATAACTAATTGCCTTGCTATAGTCGTCAATAGCTTCTTTATAATTGGAAAATAAAAGTTGAATGTTTCCACGCATATTATAATTTTCGGCAGCTGCAGGGTTTTGAGAAATAACCGTATTGATGTCATCGATGGCCCCACTATAATCGCCCATAAACTTTTTTAAATAAGCGCGGTTATACAATGCATCGCTGTATTGGGGTGCGTTTTTTATGGCCATATCATAATCGCTTAAACTTCCTTGCAGGTCGCCTAATTCTTTACGTACCAACGCTCGTGCAAAATATATCTTTGAGTTTTCTTTACTGAGCTCAATGGCTTTGTTTAAGTCATTTTGTGCTAAATCTTTTTTGTCGCTCATCCTGTAAGCAATAGAACGATTGTAGTATGCCTGTTCAAAGCCCGGGTTTAAGGCTAATGAGGTGTTCAGATATTTTATGGCTTCTGAAAAATTATTTCGCTTCATTGCTATCAATCCTAAAATATTGTTGGCCATTGCACCCAATGAATCGTCAGTTACAAGTTTCCTGGCTTGTTCTTCGGCTGCATTATATTCCGCAGCATTATAATTAGATAAAGCAAGCAGGAGTAAACTGTACGAATCATTTTTATTGGTTTTAGACAAAGAATCAGCCAGCGAAACAGCCAATGTAAAATTTTGGGCAAGTATATAATCTTCAACCAACTGTTCTTGCTCCGACTTATTCAAACCCTCCAATGCAATCGCCTTATTTATATCATCAATAGCACCTTTATAGTCCATTGCCAGTATTTTTAATTTTGCACGTTTGTCATAAATATAGAATGAGTAAGGGTTGATATCCAAAGCAATCGTCAAATCTTTGGATGCCTGATTGTAATTTCCCATTTTTTCGTGAAGCAAGGCTCGCTTAATATAGGCATCGGCAAAAGTTACATCCGTTTGTATGGCATGGGTGTAACTGAATATGGCATTAAATAAATCACCTGTCCTAATCCTGTTGTCTCCTTCTTGAACCAATCGGATTGCTTCTATGCGGTTAGCAGATTGCGCTGTAAGAGTGGCACTGCATGCCATTAATAAAATTAGGATATAAGCTATTCTCATTTTTTATATTGTTAGAGGTTGTTTTTTTTTCTTGATCTGATGCATTTTTTTGTTTTTAATTATACAAGCAAACATACGTTTTAGTTTAGCTATTTCATTTGAGATATCATACCCAATGAGTATGCAGTAAATAATGCTGCTTTATATTTTTTCGAAATCAGGTCAACATATTTATTTGATGCATTAATATAAGCAGATTCGCGAGCATTAATCATAAACAAGTTACTCTCGCCTGCATCAAATAGCGAGCGTTCAGCATTAAGCAGCGACATCTGATCGGTGAGTGTTTTGCCGTAAAAGTTTACCTGATCGGTTACAATTTCTAATTCGCGAACACCCATCTGCAGTTTGTTATTAAGTTGCACACGTTTGTTTTCTAAGTCAAGCTCTACTTCCTTCACCTTGATTTTCGCAAGTTTTAATTCTGCACGTTCCTTTCTAATAAATATCGGGAAACCTACAGATACACCCCATTTGTAGTTTTCAGTATTCAGGTTATTAATATTCGCATTGTTTTGTAATAGATTGTAATTGAGATCAACCACCGGTTTAAGTTTTTCTGATTTTAGCTCCTGATCAATCCTTAATTTACGCAGTTCTACCTGGTAATAATATATCAGGGGATGATTATTTATAGCTCCGGTATCATTCAAATTGGGCGGCAGCATTTTGTCAAATTCCTGTTCGGCAGCTGCATAGTCGGGTGCTACCAGGTTATCATTAATTTGCAAGGGTTCATCGTTGTCGTTCCAAATAAACGTGCTAAGCCAAAGTGTTTTATTGTTTAGTTCAATGCGACTTTGTAACATGCTTACATAACGCTCCTGCATTTGTATAGAAGCCTCAAGTGTATCTACCTTGCTGCGGTCGCCCGCGCGTTCGCTTTCAACTACAGCCTGCAAGCGTTGGTTGGTAGCATTGTAAGCCTCTATAGCAATTCGTTGTTGATTGAAGGCCAAAAACCAATCCCAGTAAGCTTTTCCCGCATCGTAACATAATTCGTTTTGCGCCAGAATTTGTTGTGATAGCGATGCCTGATTTATCAGTTTAGCTTTGCGCAATGCCGCTCTGCGCTCATCTATAAACAATCCTTGCCCAACGGGAATCGATATTCCGGCATACCAAAGGCCTGATGAGGGTGTGGTGTTTTCATCATTTAAAAAAACGCCATTGTTAGTTTCATAGCCACCTTTAAATTCGATACCATACCATGTTGGAATTTTTAAGCCACTATTCAACAGGGCAAAATAATTTTTCGACTCGAAAAATTTCTGATCGTAAACACCAAAGAGTTTAGGGTCAAAATTTCCACGCGCTTGTTGTTCGGCCATGGCACCTCTATCTACCATTAACCTTGCTGCTTTGCTAACCGGATGATTTGTAATGACCATTTGCATGAAGTCTGAATATTTCAGTACCATGGTCGTATCGGCTTTGCAATTATAAAGCGCACCAAGTAATAGGCAAAAAGAAATGTACAAGGCTTTCATTATCGTAATCACTTTTTTGAATTTTCTGTTTTTGTATTTTTTGCCTGGCTAACATAGTAATCAGGTGGGAAGGCATTTAACTGCCGCCATATCTCGTACCACACCGGAACATTTTTTAACATCATTAAGCTTTGTGTTGCAGCACCTAATTGCAAAGCATTAGGCCAAGCATGTTCTTTGGGGTCCGCGGCAACTAGTATTCGGTATTTACCGTTGGGGCTCACAAACTTATCCATTGATACCACAACACCACCATATGCACCATATGAAATAGTGGGCCATCCCGAAAATACAATTGCCGGCCATCCATCAAATTGAACACGAACAGCAGTGCCTATTGAAACAAGTGGTAAGTCAATCGGATTGACATACGTTTCTACAGCCAGTTCAAAATCAGAAGGCATGATGGTAATAAGTTCTTCTCCTTCTTTAACCACTTCGCCAATTCCAAATTTAACAGCTTTGGTAATAAATCCATTTTGTGCCGCAGTGATATAATAAAATTTATTGCGAATATTGTAATTAGCCAATTGATTATACATCTTGGTAACATCGGCTTCGGCATCATACATAGCCCCAAAGGCTGTTGCCTGGTCCGATTGTACCTTTGATATTTTTTCATTGTAATCTGCATTAATTGAACTAAGCTCTATTTGTGCATTTGTATATTCATTTTTTGTGTTTTCAAATTTGTTTTGAGCACTCACTTTTTTTGCCAGCGTTTCCTGCAATTTTAAACTGCGGGTTTCTAAATCTGTCAGCGATTTCAATCCTTTGTCATACATTTCTTTCATTCGCTGAAATTGCTGCTCAGCAATTTGATGCGCAATTGTTGCATTGGTAAAGTCGGCACTGTCAATTTTAATTTTGAAATCTGCCTGTAGTACTTTGTTACGTGCTTGTTCCAATTTAATTACCTGAGCATTTTGCAATGCCATAATCTGTGAGCTTAGTGCACCAATCTTGCTGGTATAGGAACCTATGCCCGATTGTTTATTCTGAATTTGTTTACTCAAATTTTGAATCAGGTTTGGATCAAAGTATTGTTCTTTAATTTCAGTAATATATACAATCGTATCTCCTTTCTGCACAAAGTCGCCTTCGCGCACATACCATTTATCTATTTTTCCTGCTATTACTGCATTAATGGCTTGCGGGCGTTGTTCCGGTTTCAGTGCTGTAACTGCACCACTTGATCGTATATTTTGAGTCCATGGCAGAAAAAGAAATAGTACTATCACTATTGCTAAAGCGATTAATATACGAGGTAGTGTTTTTCGCCTCGTCAGTTTTCCAACATAAGTTAATGTCTTTAGTTCATTAACCTTTATCTCGTTTACTATTGATTGTTTACCTATGTTCAACATGTTGTATTATTTTTTATATCAAGCTATACTAACCTGACCATCTTGTAACTTTATAGTTTTAGTGCACATCCTTGCCAGTAATTCATCAGCATTAGCAGTAATTACAATCCAGCTATGTTCTTTTGAGGTAATGTATTCGTATATTTCTGCACGTTCTGCAATTGAAATATGTTCAGGGCAGTGTTCCAGCATAAGAATGCGTGGCTTGCAAATAATACTGCGTGCAAGCAATATCTTTTGAATGTTGCTTTTGCTAAGACCAATTCCTTCGCTCATCAATTGCGTTTCTATGCCATTTGGCAGTTGGTTTATATAATCTTGCAAAAACAATTTTTTATTTAGTTCTACTATTTCTTCATAGTCGATTTTTTCACCAAGTGTTATATTTTCAAGTATAGTGCCTTCAAATAATTTTCCATGGGCATAACTATTAAAAGTCATGCTATAGTTTTGGTTATACTTAAACACTGATAACGGAATAGAGTTAATCGTAATGTTACCTTCGGTTGGGTTTAACATGCCAGCAAGCAAGTGTAGAAATGTTGACTTTCCGCTATCGCTTTTACCATCAATGTTTATAATACTGTTGGTAGAGAGATTTATGTTAATATTATTGAGTACATTTTTTGTTTGATTGCTATACTTAAAACTAACATTATTGAACTCGATTATTAGGTTTGTAAGTGGGTTATTAAAAGTGAGGTCGCTCTTTTCCTTAATTTCGATAGGCATATCCATCACCTCGCCAATTTTTTCAAGCGAGGTAAGCACATCATAAATGCTTTCTAAATATAAAACCAGCTTTTCAACACTATTTAATACCAGAAGAATTATGATTTCGGCTGCAACAAATTGTCCTATGTTTATTTTCTGATTTAATACTAACAATCCACCAATGATAAGTAACCCAGCAGCTATAAATATTTTAAATACAACGAATAGATAAAACTGTTTTCTAAGAATAGAAAAATGTTTTTCGCGAGCCCATAGGTAGGTGCCGGTATTGGAATCGGTATGGCGCAGAGGCAATGCTGAAAACAAGGCTTGCCTGAACAAGTCGCGTGTGCGTGCAAGTTCTTCGAGCCATGCTGCAGCCCTGTATTTGTATTTGCTTTCAATAATACTTGTTCGTAAACCTTCTTTAAATGTAAATCTAAAAATGGTCCACATTACTATAATTAGCAAAACACTAAAAAGAATAAATACCGGATGATAGAATGATAATAATGCCAATCCAAACAAAATCTGTATAGCTGCAGAAGGTAACTCTATCAAAATTTTCGGTAATCCTTTTTGAAGCGTTAGTGTATCAAAAAATCGGTTCATTAACTCAGGAGCATATACGCTTTCCATGGCCTTTGGCGATATTTTTGGAATACGAAAGGTAAAGTCAAAGGCCGACCTTACAAATACTTTCTGTTGAATATCTTCGATAATACGCATTTGCATAATATGCAAAACTCCGTTAAAAGCCAAACCAACAAGCACCACTGCCACCAGTAGTACATAGGAATATGAAATCCGACCACCTTGTATTAGGTTAATTATAGACTGTATGCCTAAGGGTAGTGTAAGGCTAATAATACCACTAAAAATCGCATAAATATAGATGCTGTTAATTTCGCGTCTGTCCTCATGCAACAGTAGCCAGAATCGTTTGATAGGAGTCATTGTTAGGATTAGTTTTTAATGGCTTTAAAAATCAGATTTGTATAAAACTTTGTAATCATATTTACTTTTTTTGTGTTGGTTAGCCGGGGTAGGTGTTCTGCAAAAAACATTTGAAGATGTGCGCCTTCTATCATCGTGCTGGCCAGCATGTTTGGGTATTCATATCGCTTGTTTATCTCTAAAATAATATCGCTTACTCGCGCTACTACTTGCTTGTAAGCAAAGTATGCTCCCAGGTTGTTTTCCTTGTCTACATCCTTTATAAGAAAAGACTTTTGAGATTCATTAGCTATAATATTATGAAGATTGCTAAGATTGATATATCCCGATTCCCATTTTGTTTCGATTGGCGTTGTTAGAATTTGAATCGATTTTTCGAGTCGCTTTGTAGGTGAGGGTATGTTGTTTAACTCAAGCCCAAGTTGGAAGTCGATAAATTCCCAGTACCAGGATGTAATATATATCAAGAACTTGTATTTATTTTCAAAATACCGGTATATTGAAGCCTCGGTTGAGTTAATTGCTATCGCTAATTTTCGAAACGTAAAATCATCAAAGCCCAACTCAGCTATCATGTCAATACCATGCATTATTAGTTTGCGCCCCAAGTCGGAGGTTTCCGGGTCTTTTCTAAACAGCGATGTGTTTAAATGGAATTTTATTTTTGATAGGTTAGTCTGCATTGAACTTTAATTTGTACAAATGTAATAGTAATACTATCATTATTGCAAGCGAGTTAACTATTATTTAGTCATCTATCATTCAATTTTCATATTAGGTTTTAGCTGCAATAATAGATAGGGGCCTGTAATAATTCTCAATTAACTATTGTTTCGTATTGTTTAAAAATATTTTTTTTTGGCATTATGAGTAAAAGACCTTGAAGGGCCGTAGTTAGTTAAATCGGTTTATATTAAATTCTCTCCAAACATTGAATCTATGATTCAATGCCAAGTGGGTTATTTTTAAACATATGCATTTGCTTGCAATAGAATGGAAGGGGCTATAAGGTGTATTGCCTTAAATATAGTGCATCATAGAATTAGATCTATGCACTGCTCAACCAACAAAATTAACTTCAACACGCTTAGATTCAACTAAAAGAAGAGAGCCGGCAGGTAAATAAACATGGTAATTGAACTAAGGCAGTATATACTAACTAGACCAATTTTGAAAGTGGAAAATCTATCCGCCACCTTTGCGGTTGCTTTCTTTGAATAGTATTTGGCGCTCCGATTCACTCAAGCTGTTAAAGCCACTCTTATTTATTTTATCAAGAATCTCGTCTACCTCTTCTTGTTTGGTTTTCTTGCGTATATTAAATTGTTCGTCTGATTCTGTTCGCTTGTTGCGAACAACTCGCATATGCGGAGAACCTTTTTTGCCACTTAATTTTGCAATTATTTTTTGAAGCCATAACGTTAAGTCGTTACCTTTTTGAAGTTGTACCATATAAATAAAGCCAAACACTGCACCTCCAATGTGCACCATTTCGCCTCCTGCATTGCTGCCCCATGAGTTTATAACAAACAGGAAGAAGAAGATTATTGCAATCCATTTTAGTTTAACAGGACCTATAAGCCGTAAGTGTAATTCATGACCAGGCAAAAGCACAGCAGTAGAAACCATGATACCCACTATAGAACCACTTGCACCTTTAACCAAAGCATCAGCATTACTAAAATAAGGCAGGGTATTATACGCAAGAAGGTAAAGAATACCACCTGCAAGTCCTGCACATAAATATAAGGCCAAAAGTTTGGCCCTGCCAAGGTACTCTTCAAATAAATTACCAAAGGTGTACAATGCAAGCATATTAAATAATATGTGCAACACATCGGTTTGAAAAAACATGTAAGTAAACATGCTCCACAGTTGCAATACTAATAGTCTTAAATTAGACGGTAAGCAAAGGTACCTATGGGCATAGGAGATTAAAACATCGCCAACACCACTTAGTATGAATATAGCCAGAATAATATTGTAGGCTAAAAATATAATGCAATTAATGAGTAGAAGTTTCATGGTCATATTACCACCATGAAAAGTTGTATTCCACTCATTACGTAATTTGCCCATTCTTTAATGTTAGATTAGAAAACAAAGTTGCAAATTATATAGCTCCATAACAATGATTTCGAATACTTGGTTGAATTATTTTTTTAACATAAGAAAAAAATTGGATAACTCTTACATAGTCTCTATCATTCAACTTTATTTATGCAAAGATTTTAGCCCAGCAGAAGTAAAATGTTTGAAAATTAGGCACCACGAATATTTTCATATAATTAGGTATATATCGAATACAAACGGCACATGTTTTTGAAGAGCAATAATTAAGAGGGAGTTTTAAAAAATGGTCTTTACCATTTTTAAGATGCATATTTATACAAGCCCTTTTTTCTTCCACCATAATAATATAATACAGCCAACCCCCATACCTGCCAGGTGGGCAAGGTGCGCAACATTATCGCCCGGTATAAATTGTTGCATAAACAAAAACTCTATTATACCATACAATAGGACCATGTATTTGGCCTTTATGGGTAAAACAAAAAATAATAGGAGTACTTGCTCTGGAAAAAGTAATCCAAATGCTAGAAGTATTCCATAGACTGCTCCAGAAGCACCAACAATACTGCTATAATTTTTCCCATCAGTAAACATGATGAGAATTTTTCGTGCTTCAGTTATGTGCACAGCTGAGTCGGGGTTTTCTTTCCATTCAGTGTAAAAACGTTCTATCTGTGGAAGCGCATTTTCATTAAGCATGTGCTTATACTTTAGAATGTAGTTGTAAAAATCGAATGGTGTTATATCTCTTATTAATTCACTAATTTCAATTTGATATGCATAAGCCTGATAATTGGTATAGCCCCAATACAACAGCACAGCTCCAAGCGCGCAAATCATGTAATAAATAAAAAACTTCTTCGAACCTAGCCGTTGTTCTACCATACCACCAAACATATATAGTGCAAACATATTTGCCAGTAAGTGCATAAAACTAACATTACCATATTGACCAACATAAGCATGTGCAAAGGCATAGGTAATAAATTGCCATGGCCTGAAGTTTTCAGATTCATAATTATACAAACCGAGAACTGTATTCAAATCAAAGTTGAATTGGAAGTATAACAAACATGACAAAGCAAAAACAGATATATTAACAATGAACAGCCACTTGACTACCGGAGTCATGGCATAAGGGTTGTATGAGCGATATGAGTTCATTAGATTTTTCTATCAAATAGCCCTTGCACCATAGCCTTGTTTAACCTAATTACAATTGGTTTACCGGTATTGGTAGTTTCATAGTTTGGGCATGCAAGCAGGTCTTTGTATATTTTTTTTTGTTCCTCTTTACTTAAAAGGCTTCCTCGTTTAATACTCAAGCCCAGCGCTACAGAAATGGCCAGCCTCGATTGAGCCTGTTGTTTGAATTCGGTACTGTTATTTTTATACTGCTCAATTATTTTTTCAATTACATTTTGTTCTCCATCATAATTGAAATAGGATGGCATTCCATTTACCACAAACGAATTTCCACCAAACTCATTTATTTCAAATCCTATTTTTTGTAATTGAGGCATAAGTTCCTGCAAGACCAAAGTGTCCTGTGCCGTGAGTTCTAACGTTGTAGGAAACAATTTTTGTTGCATCGCGGTATGCTCAGCATTTAGCTGGGCTAGTACTCGGTGGTAAATTATTTTTTCATGAGCTAGTTGTTGGTCTATAAGGAGCAACTCCAGCGGATTGCGTATTACGATGTAACTGTTTTGCAATTGCGCAAAATCAAAGTGCTCATGAGAATTAAAATGTTCTTGTTCAAATGCACTGCGCGAAAGCACAGGTTCATTTCCGCTTTTAGTTAATTCACGTTGCAAGATATCCCAGCTTTTAGTAACATTAGTATGTTGTTCAAAGGTACTTAGCTTAGGGGGAGCAACATAGTTATCAGACTTAAATGGATTGTAGTCCTTATTCACTATTAATTGAGGAGCTTGTGGTATACTTTGCAACTTACTCAAAGGGATTTCAAAACTTTTTCCTGGTCAAAATCGAGAGTAGGGGAAATGCTATATTTTCCTAACGCCTGTTTTATTGCTGCGCGTAATATGCTGTATACAGATTTCTCATCTTCAAAGTTAATTTCTGTTTTAGTCGGGTGAATATTTATATCGATAGTTGCAGGATTTATTGTAATGTTCAACCAATACGAAGGAAAAGTTTCCTTCGGCAAAAGATCTTCAAAGCCTGCATTTATAGCGTGATGCAGAAAGGCGTTGCGAATAAATCGGTCATTAATAAAAAAGTATTGCTCACCTCGCTTGCGCTTTGCAAACTCTGGTTTACCAATAAAACCTGTAACCGCAATAATTGAAGTATCCTCATTTACCGGCACTAACCGTTCGTTATAGGCGGCTCCATACAATGCACAAATGCGTTGACGCAAATTACCAGGTCTTAAATTGTAGACCTCAATGCCATTATGCATAAATGAAAAGCTTAGGTTATAATGTGGCAATGCCAAACGTTCTAGTTCTTCAATTATATGTTTGGTTTCAAGATTGTTTGATTTTAAAAAATTTCGTCTTGCTGGAACATTAAAAAATAAATTTTTTACAGCTATACTCGTTCCAGTTGCACAAGCAATTGGCTCCTGTTTTTTGCAAACACTACCTTCTATTTCAATATAAGTACCCGCATCTGCATCCTGTAATCTCGATTTTAGTTCTACCTGCGCAACAGCTGCTATAGCAGCCAGCGCCTCACCTCTAAAACCTTTCGTAAGTAATTCATAAAGGTCATCAATCTTTTGAAGCTTGCTTGTTGCATGTCTTTCAAAACAAAGACGTGCGTCTGTTTCGCTCATGCCTTTGCCATTATCAATTACTTGTATTAAAGTCTTTCCTGCATCATTAATAATTAACTTAACATCCGTAGCACCTGCGTCAACACTATTTTCCAATAATTCTTTGACTACCGAAGCAGGGCGAACAATAACCTCACCGGCTGCTATCTGGTTAGCAACCGAATCGGGTAATACATTTATTATATCTGCCATATTGAGCCCGCAAAATTATTTTATTATTTCTAAATTTTGAATCTTAATTAAACCATGCCAGTAATTCTTCTTAAGTATATTTGCCCTTCATAAACATAATAATATGACTCAGTTTATCTGTATTGCCATAGCCATCACAAGCATTCTGGGATTTAATAATGCAGAATTAGTCAACAAGCTAATTCTTGACCCCTATATGGCACACAAGAAAAATCAGTTATATCGCTTGATTTCGTGTGCTTTTGTACATGCCGATGTGCCACACCTTGCTTTTAACCTCATTGCTTTTTTATTCCTTCGGACAGTATCTCGAAATGTATTTTAAGTTTACCTATCCTGAAAATTACTACCTTTTTTATGGTGCCTTGTTGCTGGGTGGGCAAGTGGCTTCGGTGCTCCCTACTTATATCAAACAGCGACATTCATTAACATATCGTTCGCTTGGAGCATCGGGAATGGTTACTGCCGTAGTATTCGCTACAATCATTGTTCAACCGTGGGGCATCAAAATTTGGGGAATAATTCCCGGAATAATTTTTGGTGTTATATATCTGGCTTACGAGCACTATGCAAGCAAAAACACCCATGATAACATAAATCATGAAGCACACTATTGGGGAGGATTATTCGGTATTGCCTTTATGTTTCTTAGCAAACCAACTGCTATTTTTGAATTCCTGGAAAAATTAATGAATCCGGTGTTTTAAAAAGAGAGAATTTCATCAGCCCCATAAAAGTCGCTATATTCATTTTCTTTCGTATAATAGTTACATAAGCTCATCTCATTAATGTTGAACGATAAAAGTGTTAGTTATAAAACACTATAAAGTTTATCACTACAATGCTTAGTAGCTAGGTTTTGAACGGGGTTAGATTAGCTTATTTTGTTGCAACTGTAACTTTCAAATTTTGTATTACTTTGCGGCACATTTTTTTTAAATTTAGATTTATGATAAAAAAGGATACTGAGGTTTGGAGCCTGGTTAAAGCGGAGCTTTCAAGACAAAGACATGGAATAGAATTAATTGCATCAGAAAACTTTGTTGGCAAAGATGTGATGGCGGCTATGGGTACTTGTCTTACAAACAAATATGCAGAAGGACTTCCGGGTAAAAGATATTACGGAGGTTGCGAAGTGGTAGATGTTATAGAACAATTGGCTATTGATAGGGCTAAAGAATTATTTAATGCAAAATGGGCAAATGTGCAGCCACATAGTGGCGCACAAGCTAATGCAGCAGTAATGCTTGCTACATTAAATGCAGGCGATAAGCTCCTCGGTTTTGACCTATCACATGGAGGGCATCTTACGCATGGAAGCCCGGTTAATTTTTCTGGAAAATTATACAAACCATCTTTCTATGGTGTAGATCAAAGTACTGGATTGATTAATTATGATCTGGTTGAAGCAAAAGCAAAAAAGGAAAGGCCTAAACTTATTATATGCGGAGCTTCAGCATATTCCCGCGATTGGGATTATATTAAATTTCGAAAAATAGCTGACAATATTGGTGCAATACTTCTAGCAGATATTTCTCATCCGGCAGGTCTTATAGCTCGAGGACTTTTAAATGACCCTGTACCACATTGCCATGTAGTTACTACTACCACGCATAAAACACTAAGAGGTCCTCGTGGCGGAATGATTCTTATGGGTAATGACTTTGCTAATCCATATGGCATTAAAACGCTAAAAGGAGAAATACGAAGCATGACTTCACTTATGGATGGCGCTGTTTTTCCTGGCACACAAGGCGGACCACTTGAGCATGTTATTGCAGCCAAAGCAATAGCCTTTCACGAAGCATTGTCTGATGACTATATGCGTTACTGCCTTCAGGTTGTAAAAAATGCAAGAGCCATGGCTAATGCGTTCATAAGTCTTGGATATAAAGTAATATCGGGAGGAACAGATAATCATATGATGTTGATTGACCTGCGCAGTAAAGGAATTACTGGAAAAGATGCAGAACAAGCTCTGGTTCAGGCTGATATTACCGTAAATAAAAACATGGTTCCATTTGATGATAAATCTCCTTTTGTTACATCCGGCATTCGAATAGGGGCTGCAGCAATGACCACTCGTGGGTTCAAAGAAAAAGATGCTATTAAATCGGTTAAATTAATTGATAAGGTAATTACCAAATCTGGTAACTTGACAGAAATTGCATTAGTCAAAAAGGAAGTTAATAAAATGATGCAAAAGTTCAAACTGTATTAAGCGACAATAAACACGAGTTAAGAGCGTTTACCTTTTTGCCCTTTTAATAGTAAATTATGTAAGCTTAGCATTCCAGTTTTAAAAAAAGCAAGGACAATTTTGAAACATGCTTTATTTGGGATTTAGAATTTAGTAAGTAATATTTGGATTAAAAATGTTTCGGAGATTCGTTAATATTAGATATAGTCACATGGTGCGTTACTTTTGTTTTACTCTTTATGTTTCATTAACGATTGTATTTGAAACACAATCACAGTCTGGTGGCAAAACTGCTTTTCAATCTCTTAACATCTCTGCAGATGCACGAACTGCATCAATGGGTGGAAACTTTATTTCTGTTTATGATAATGATATAAGTTCTGCTTTGCAGAATCCTGCACTAATCAATCATCAACACCATCAACAACTCAATCTTAGCATAGCGGATTATTTTAGTGATATAAAATTTGGCACTGCGGCATACGCCAGATCGTTTAAAAACACTGGTACTTTTATCGCTTCTCTTAAATATATTGATTACGGAACATTCACTTTAAGTGATGAGTTTGCGAACCAAACTGGTACTTTTAATGCAACAGATTTTAATTTCAATATCAGTTTTGGACGTCCGTTTTTCGATAGTTCATTTACTTATGGTATTACTGTTAAAGGTATTGCATCAAATCTTGCTGAATATTCTTCATATGCTGTTGCTGCTGATGCAGGCATCGCTTATCAGAATCAAAAGAGGAATATAACCGCATCTTTATTAATAAAGAATGCTGGAAGACAGGTAAAGACATTTACCCAAACAAAAGAAAAACTACCTTTCGAAATACAGTTCGGATTTTCAAAAAAGCTAGGAAATGCTCCAATTAGATTTAATCTTAACTTGGTGCAATTACAAACCTTTGATTTAACATACGAATCTAAATTCAATCAAAATGATATTGATCAGGTAAGTGCAGAGGATAGTCCTAAAAAAGCAACCTTTTTCAAAAAGGCCGTACTTCATCTTGTACCTGGTATAGAAATCTTGTTATCTAAGAATTTTCACCTGAGGGGTTCTTATCATTTCCTTAGAAGGTACGAGCTTGCGCAGCCTACAAAACGTGGAACAGTTGGATTTAGTTTTGGCGCAGGTATAAAAGTGAGTAAATTTTATTTGGATTATGCCAGAAGCGTTTATCATTTATCCGCAGCAACAAACCAGTTTACACTGGCCATTAATTTCAATGATTGGTATAGGAAGAAAACCACCCCAATTAATTCTTAAAAGTCCAGTTTACTCCCATCCTTATGGTTCTCCTTTGCATTGGAATATCGGCCAGTGCATAATATTGTCCCACCAGTCCATTAAGAATATTATCACTTTCAATAAAAAAAGTAAAACTTTTGATTGCACCTGATGCAATGAAATCCAAATAGTGCACATCAGGCAATGTTGAATTAGATTTAGTATAAAACATATTCAATCCTGGTTGAAACCCAAACGCCAAATGTGTCGGTATATACATATACGAAATGCTATAGCTTAAAGTTAATTTTTGTTTTTTAAGCATATGTTGTAAACCTAAATTTAATCCCGGAACAACTTTAGGTAGTAGCCATAAATCTTGTTTATTAGAAATAGTTCCTCTAACAAAGGGAGCAAGGCGAAGGTGTCTGTAAGTTAATTGTTTGTCTAATAACAAGTTGGTTGAAAAAACTTTACTTGAAGAAGCAGGTTGTAATAGGGAATCAATAAAATAATATTTATCCCAAAAATCCATTCTAGTCCATAGATTAAAGAATTTGTTGGTAAGCATTATTTGTAAATTTTGATGCTTAAATATCTTTGGCGTAAGTATCCAGTAAAAGTGATTCGAAAGTTGGTACGCATAATTTAAGGGTGTTAACCGTTCTTTGCTTTCATAAAATATACAGAGTAATTAATAGCAGAAAAGCAAAGCCCGGCTTCAGTATTTAACCAGTTTTTTCCTTGTGTATATGATAGAGTAGAGGAGGCTTGATTTTTAAGTGTCCCAAAAAAAGTTGAATCATCGGTTCTCGTTGAATCATAGTTAATTTTATCAAAGGACTGCAAATCAGTAGCAGTAAACTCAAATTTATCAATTTGATACAGCAATTTGTAGTTTAATTTAGCCGCTATTCTCTTATTCGAAAAGTATCTATAAGCAAGATTAACTCCCATATCCTTCGACTTTGTAACGCTATTGCCATCATCAATATTTACTTTAACAGTCCTGAAATCTCTAACTACCAATCCATCTAATTGCACACTATCAGCAACACCACCATTTTCTCCTGCCAAATTTCTATCCGTTGAATAAATTGTTGTTGCCTGAAAACGAGCGTTTTTTGATTCATACTTGCAAAATGTATAGAGTTTCCGCCTGTCAATTCTTTGATTTCTAAAGAATCCAGGAGAAATTATGCTTGTCCAAATAATGCCAATCTCAAAGCCTCTTGTAACTGTTTGTGAATGATTCACAAATAAGTAGTTTTCCTTCTTGGTAGCACGGTAATATCTAAGCGTAGTTTTAATAGTATCCAAACCTGATGTCAAGTCTGGCTCAAAAAAGTCCAATATAGAAATTGAATTTCGTATGCCTGAATATAATAAGTCTGAACTATGCGCATATAAAAGGTGTTGCCTTCCTAAAAAACGGCTATCGCCTGATATGTAATCTATTCCTTTGAAATGGCTAATTAGATTAAACGAGAAATTTGGTCTTATTAAAAGGGAATCTGTGAAAATTGTTTTAAAGGTAGAGCTATTTTGCCCTTTTGAAAAATGAAACAAGCAAAGCAAATTTAGTATTAAATAAACTATAGACCTTGATTTCAAAATTGATTTAAAATTGCTGTAATTATAGAAAAAAGATGAATCTTTTGTAGTATAAAAATAGTATGTTTTTTTTGCAAAAATTAAATAAAAAAAGGCTGCACTAAGGCAGCCTTTTATGTTATGGCAACGACATACTCTCCCACAATTGAATGCAGTACCATCTGCGCGAAGGGGCTTAACTTCTCTGTTCGGAATGGGAAGAGGTGAACACCCTTGCAATAGTCACCATAGATATCTTTATTAACGACATATAAATGAAAGAAAACAAAAAATTAAAATCAACATATATAATAAAAGTCTTTGAGCTATTAGTATTACTCGGCTTTGCCATTACTGACTTTACACCTATAACCTATCAACGTCATAATCTTTGACGGCTCTATAAGAAGATCTTATCTTGAAGCAAGTTTCGTGCTTAGATGCTTTCAGCGCTTATCTTAACCGAACATAGCTACCCTGCGGTGCATCTGGCGATACAACAGGTACACTAGAGGTTCGTCCGACTCGGTCCTCTCGTACTAGAGTCAGGCCCTCTCAAACCTTCAACGCCCACAACAGATAGGGACCGAACTGTCTCACGACGTTCTGAACCCAGCTCGCGTGCCACTTTAATGAGCGAACAGCTCAACCCTTGGGACCTTCTCCAGCCCCAGGATGTGACGAGCCGACATCGAGGTGCCAAACCTCCCCGTCGATGTGAGCTCTTGGGGGAGATCAGCCTGTTATCCCCAGCGTACCTTTTATCCTATGAGCGATGGCCCTTCCATACGGAACCACCGGATCACTTTGTCCGACTTTCGTCCCTGCTCGACTTGTAGGTCTTGCAGTCAAGCACCCTTATGCTAATACACTCTACGTACGGTTACCAAGCGTGCTGAGGGTACCTTTGAAAGCCTCCGTTACTCTTTTGGAGGCGACCACCCCAGTCAAACTACCCACCATGCAATGTCATCCTTTGTAAGGAATTAGACTTCGAATAATCAAAGGGTGGTATTTCAAGGTTGACTCCACGATTGCTAGCGCAACCGCTTCAAAGTCTCCCACCTATCCTACACATCAATTACCCAAAGTCAATGCAAAGTTATAGTGAAGGTGCACGGGGTCTTTCCGTCCCGTTGCGGGTAAACGGCATCTTCACCGTTACTACAATTTCACCGAGCTCATGGCTGAGACAGTGCTCAGATCGTTACACCATTCGTGCAGGTCGGAACTTACCCGACAAGGAATTTCGCTACCTTAGGACCGTTATAGTTACGGCCGCCGTTTACTGGGGCTTCGATTCAATGCTTTGAATTGCTTCTGACATCTCCTCTTAACCTTCCAGCACCGGGCAGGTGTCAGGCCTTATACGTAATCTTTCGATTTAGCAAAGCCATGTGTTTTTGTTAAACAGTCGCCTGAGCCATTTCACTGCGGCCCCGATTGCTCGGGGCACCCTTTTTCCCGAAGTTACAGGGTTAATTTGCCGAGTTCCTTAGCCATGATTCACTCGAGCACCTTAGGATTCTCTCCTCGACTACCTGTGTCGGTTTACGGTACGGGTTGTATATTTATAAGTTTAGAGGTTTTTCTTGGAAGTTTGATTAGTGTCGCTATCCGCTTGCCCGAGGGCTTGCGGTACTGTCACCTTCGACAAGCTGCATGGATTTTCCGCTGCTGCCTATATCTACGGGCTTTAACGTTCTATTCCGTAAGAACGCGGACATTTCACTACTCCGTCACCCCATCACTAAATTTACAAGTATTGGAATATTAACCAATTGGTCATCGACATTTCCGTTCGGATTAGTCTTAGTTCCCGACTGACCCTGATTCGATTAGCGTTGATCAGGAAACCTTAGTCTTTCGGTGTGAGGGTTTCTCGCCCTCATTATCGTTACTTATACCTACATTTGCTTTTCTAAACGCTCCAGCAAGCCTTACGACTCACCTTCGATGCTGATTAGAATGCTCCCCTACCACTCATATTTCTATGAATCCATAGCTTCGGTAATATGCTTAATGCCCGATTATTATCCACGCCCGATCGCTCGACTAGTGAGCTGTTACGCACTCTTTAAATGAATGGCTGCTTCCAAGCCAACATCCTAGCTGTCAAAGCAATTGGACCACGTTTAATCAACTTAGCATATATTTGGGGACCTTAGCTGATGGTCTGGGTTATTTCCCTCTCGGCCCGTGACCTTAGCACCCCGGGCCTCACTCCTGAGTATATGTCAGTAGCATTCGGAGTTTATCTGGGTTTGGTAGGCGGTGAAGCCCCCTAGCCCAATTAGTAGCTCTACCTCTATGACACTAAACTCGAGGCTGTTCCTAAAAACATTTCGGGGAGTACGAGCTATTTCCCAGTTTGATTAGCCTTTCACCCCTACCCTCAGGTCATCCGAAAACTTTTCAACGTTTACCAGTTCGGACCTCCATGCCGTGTTACCGGCACTTCATCCTGCCCAAGGGTAGATCACAAGGTTTCGCGTCTACCCCCTCTGACTATGCGCCCTATTCAGACTTGCTTTCGCTTCGGCTTCGCTTCTTAAAAGCTTAACCTTGCCAGAGAGGAGTAACTCGTAGGTTCATTATGCAAAAGGCACGCTGTCACCCCTAAAGGCTCCCACCGCTTGTAAGCGCACGGTTTCAGGTTCTATTTCACTCCGCTGTTTGCGGTTCTTTTCACCTTTCCTTCACGGTACTGGTTCACTATCGGTCTCTCAAATGTATTTAGCCTTAGCGGATGGTGCCGCTAGCTTCCCACAAGGCGTCTCCGACCTCGCGGTACTCAGGATACTACTACAGTGCAAATTGGTTTGTATACGGGACTTTCACCCCCTATGGTTCATAATTCCATCTGATTCTACTGGCAATTTGCAATGATATTGTAGTCCTACAACCCCAACTTTGCCTTAACAATTTTGGTTTGGGCTATTCCCCGTTCGCTCGCCACTACTTGGGGAATCACTTTTGTTTTCTTTTCCTTCAGGTACTTAGATGTTTCAGTTCCCTGAGTTAGCGCCTAAAAAGGCTTCCATTCTACAAATGGAAAGGTTTCCCTATTCGGAGATCTGCGGATTAATTCGTATTTGCCAATACCCGCAGCTTATCGCAGCTTATCACGTCCTTCATCGCCATTGAGAGCCAAGGCATTCACCATGCGCCCTTAGTAACTTTTATTTTTAGTTAATTTTAATTCTTGTTTTCTTTCAATATGTCAAAGAACTTTTTCGGTTAAAAATACCGAAGATCATGAAACTGAAGAAGTGGAGAATAACGGATTCGAACCGATGACCCCCTGCGTGCAAGGCAGGTGCTCTAGCCAGCTGAGCTAATTCCCCGTGCGAGCTTTAGATTATAGTAGTCCCGAGCAGATTTGAACTGCTGACCCCTACATTATCAGTGTAGTGCTCTAACCAAACTGAGCTACGGGACTTTGTAGTGTAGCAGTGTGGCAGAGCTTAGGCTGATGCCGGGTACTGCTAACCCTGCTCGAAGGTGAGAGCCGTATTTGGCTCGTACGGTATGAAATTTGAAGAAAGAGGGAAATAGCAAGAGAATTAAATATCTCCAGAAAGGAGGTATTCCAGCCGCACCTTCCGGTACGGCTACCTTGTTACGACTTAGCCCCAGTCATCGGTTTTACCCTAGGGCGCTCCTTGCGGTTACGCACTTTAGGTACCCCCAACTCCCATGGCTTGACGGGCGGTGTGTACAAGGCCCGGGAACGTATTCACCGTACCATTGCTGATGTACGATTACTAGCGAATCCAGCTTCATGAGGTCGAGTTGCAGACCTCAATCCGAACTGAGATTGATTTTAGAGATTTGCATCATGTTGCCATGTAGCAGCCCATTGTATCAACCATTGTAGCACGTGTGTAGCCCCGGACGTAAGGGCCGTGATGACTTGACGTCATCCCCACCTTCCTCACTGCTTGCGCAGGCAGTCTCGTTAGAGTCCCCGGCATAATCCGCTGGCAACTAACGATAGGGGTTGCGCTCGTTACAGGACTTAACCTAACACCTCACGGCACGAGCTGACGACAGCCATGCAGCACCTAGTTTCAGGTCATTGCTGACTGACATATTTCTACATCATTCCTTAACTTTCAAGCCCGGGTAAGGTTCCTCGCGTATCATCGAATTAAACCACATGCTCCTCCGCTTGTGCGGGCCCCCGTCAATTCCTTTGAGTTTCAACCTTGCGGTCGTACTCCCCAGGTGGATAACTTAATGCTTTCGCTTAGTCGCTGACTGTGTATCGCCAACAACGAGTTATCATCGTTTAGGGCGTGGACTACCAGGGTATCTAATCCTGTTTGCTCCCCACGCTTTCGTGCCTCAGCGTCAGTAACAGTTTAGCGAGCTGCCTTCGCAATCGGTGTTCTATGTCATATCTAAGTATTTCACCACTACATGACATATTCCGCCCACCTCAACTGTACTCAAGACAAGCAGTATCAATGGCAGTTTCCCAGTTAAGCTGCGAGCTTTCACCACTGACTTACAAAGCCGCCTACGCACCCTTTAAACCCAGTAAATCCGGATAACGCTCGCATCCTCCGTATTACCGCGGCTGCTGGCACGGAGTTAGCCGATGCTTATTCGCAGAGTACTTTCAGCCAGATACACGTATCTGGGTTTACCCCCCTGCAAAAGAAGTTTACAACCCATAGGGCCTTAATCCTTCACGCGGCATGGCTGGATCAGGCTTGCGCCCATTGTCCAATATTCCTTACTGCTGCTCCCGTAGGAGTCTGGTCCGTGTCTCAGTACCAGTGTGGGGGATCATCCTCTCAGACCCCCTAATCATCGTAGCCTTGGTGAGCCGTTACCTCACCAACAAGCTAATGATACGCATGTTCATCTAAAACCCCCGTAGGTTTTATTACAAGGCGATGCCGTCTCGTAATATTATGCGGTATTAGCCCCGATTTCTCGGGGTTATTCCCCAGTTATAGGTAGATTGCATACGCGTTACGCACCCGTGCGCCACTCGCCACCAGATATTGCTACCCGTGCTGCCGTTCGACTTGCATGTATTAGGCCTGCCGCTAGCGTTAATCCTGAGCCAGGATCAAACTCTCCATAGTAAATTTTTGTATTTTTTCCCGATCGGGGATCGGGTAATTTCTAGGATTTAATTCTTAATTAATGATTAATTGAAATTAATCATTGGCTTGCTATTTCCTTTCTTCATTTCTTCAAAGAACGTAGTTAAGTATATTGAGATAAATAACTTCTTTTTTTCGGGCTGCAAAGGTAAGAACTCTTTTTTATTCTGCAACACCTTTTTAAAAAATTTTTTGATTTTTTTTCAGTATTTAATTCTTAATGTGAATTTTAGTCCTGTTTGTCAAAAAATTGGGAGTGCAAATGTACAACCGTTTTTATTTCATGCAAATTTTTTTTGAATTTATTTTTAACAATACATGATTTGGCTTGAAACGCTCTATTTAGAAGCTTTGTTTGATTCTAAAGTTTTGAAAATTGTTAGTTGTAATGTGTTGGTTTCGTGAAAATCAAATTGCGGATTTGGCTTTTTAATGAATACTGATGCTATTAATGATGAAATTATTGATCTAATGCATGATTATTTATGAAGTAAATCTATTTGCGTTGTCATAAAAATAATTTGACGAGCAGATGTCTTAAAACCAGGTTAGTTAATTAATGTTAGTAGGTTGAGGGTGTTGAATTGAATAAAAAACTAATTTTCCCACTGAGATTTTGTCTTTCAGTCGATTCTAGATTAAATAATTCAAGATTGATTAATAGTTTTGTTTGAGCCGATTTCAAGAATTGTTGAATTAGATTACGTTTGATTTTATAAAAAAAGTATTCCTGCGTTTCAGTTAAATAGATTCTTATTATATTTGGAATTGCATTATAAACTATAGCTGCATGCCCCAGAAAAACGTAGTAAAAAAGAAAAAACTTATTGATAGGCATATTTATGTGCAAATGCCTTTTTTACGATTGTTGTTAGGTTTTATAGGTGGCGTTTTATTTGAGATTTTTGTGCGCCTTGAGATAGGTTGGTTTGTGGCGGGTTTTAGTGTTTGTATGATAACACTTATTTTGTTTGAGGCAATATTACTACTTCGAATTTCTTTTTCTTACGCATGGATTAATGGAGTAGGAGTAGTTTTATTGATGTTTAATTTGGGAGGGGCGTTCACCTATTTGAAGACACAGGAGAATAGACCAAATCATTTTGCCAAAATTGACGACCCGAAATCCGTTTATATTGTAAGAGTTGATGATCCGTTGTTTGAAAAGGCAACTTCGTATAAAACTACATTAGCAATGCAATGGCGAAGCCAAGACGGGAAATTGATTCCTGTTTCGGGAAAGTGTTTATGCTACCTTAAGAAGGACTCTTTATCTGCAAAGTTGAATTATGGTGACCAGTTGGTTATTAAGGCAACAATAAATGAAATAGAAGGCCCGCAAAACCCAGAAGAGTTTAATTATAAGCGCTATTTATACTTTCATCAGATTTATCATCAGGTTTATCTAAAGTCTGACAGTTATCAAGTTATTAATCATGATACAGGTTCTCCAATATTGTCTTTTGCCTTAAGCATGAGAATGAAGTTGGTTGAGCTTTTAAAACGATATATTCCAGAAAAACGCAACAATGCGGTTGCGTCAGCACTAGTTGTTGGATATGATGATGAAATAGACAATAGTCTGATTCAAGCATTTGCAAGTGCCGGGGCCTTGCATGTATTAAGTGTTAGTGGAATGCATGTGGCGCTAATGTATCAGTTGCTTATGATGCTTCTTGGGCTAATATTAGTGAATAGGAAATATGATTGGATTAAATTTACTATTGCAATTATTTTTCTTTGGTGTTATGCATTGATTACGGGATATACACCTTCTGTGTTGCGGGCAGTAGTGATGTTTAACTTTATCATTGTGGCCCAATGGACTACTCGAAACACAAGCACTTTCAATACAATTTGCGTTTCGATATTCTTTTTAATGTTGTTTGATCCTTTTATTATTACTGAAGTAGGATTTCAACTAAGTTACCTTGCGGTAATTGGAATAGTATATCTTCATCCTAAAATTAGTAATTGGTGGACACCATCTAATTGGTTGTTGAAACAAATATGGACTATAACTGCAGTTTCGCTTGCTGCCCAATTGGCAACTTTTCCCTTGGGATTATTATACTTTCATCAGTTTCCTTTGCTGTTTGTGGTAAGTAACCTTTTAGTTATTCCGTTAACCACAATAATAATCTATGCATGCTTGGTTTTGTTGGTTATAAGTCCAATTGCAGTAATTGCCAACTATGCAGGATTGGTAATTAGCGCCTTGCTTTCGGTAACGAATGAAATCGTATTTTTTATTGATCGAATACCTGGAGCGGTGCTTAATAAAATCACTATTAATATTGGTGAGACCTGGCTGATTTATTTGATTATGATTCTTCTGATAGCAGTGTGGGTAAGTAAGCAAATGAAATACCTGGTTTATGGACTTGCTTTTTCACTTCTTTTTTTGGTATTGCAGGTTTACGAATCCTTTGAGCAGATGAATCAACGCAAGTTTATGGTGTATGCTGTGAATAAGCACAGTGCCTATCAAATAGTAAATAGCCGCAAACATATTTTTATTGCTGATAGCAATCTATTGGCTGATAAGGGCAGGTTGCTTTTTCACATCTACCATCATTGGTGGGCTATTGGAACACAGGAACAACTATTGCCAATGCATGAAAACTTTAAAAGCGATTTATTGCTAAAAAACGACAACTTGTGTGCAACTGCTAACAAATTGATTTATCAAATTAGAAGTAATAAGGATAAAATAAGTTTAACAAAAAGAATTGATTATTGCATAGTGAGCAATAACGCTTTTTATGGTTTAAAAAACACTCTTGATAATACTTCTCCAGAATTGGTTATAATTGACAAATCGAATAGCAGGTATCAATCTGATAGAATGGAGAAATTGTTGTCTGAGAAGAAAGTAAAATTTTACAACGTATACAAGCAGGGTTATTTTGAAACCAATCTGTAGACAGCAGTATTACAAATTGAATAATTTATTATGACCATACTTTATTGCCTTAGGATAGGCCAGTACATTTTTGGTGAATATTTCAATGAACATTCCACCATTATTAATGCCATTATCCAACACTGCTTTAAACATTTCTTCATCACAGGGAGAATTGTTTTGTAAGCAAGGGGGATTGTTTAATTTAACTTGTTCTAGCTGATAACCGCATACAATGCCTGCTTTAGCAGCATCTTTTACATAGGGTACAGTACCTCGTTTTTCATTTAATGCATTAAACTGTACACAAAAATGATTGCCTATTTTTTTTCTTGCTGCGTCAATCAGTGTTGGCGTGAAATCTTCGTTTTCTCCTTTTGTAAAGGCCTGACCATTTTCATCGATAAGAGGGAAGCCACGATCCGGAATCATCGCGTAACTCAAATATTTATCCGGAAAATTTTTGTTGTAATTATCAACTATTGAGTTCCAGGCAGAAAGCACTTTTGATGGTTTATAGCCCACGGATTGCCACAGTTTCACGGCATCCGTGCTTTTAGCCTTGCCATTACTTATTTCTCTTTGTGCTGGCAATCGTATTTCGGCAGTGTGGAAATTGATGCCGGTCATTTTTACAATTGTTAGCGCGTTGTAATATTTAGGATTGGATTTGAGGTTAGCAGCAAGTGCATCAATAAAATCATTCCAAGACTGTAAAAATACCGGATCCCAAACAACGGGTATGTCAGCCTCCACTGCTTTCTCTGCTTTGCCTTGAAGCGGGATTTCGATAAACCGCAATTTCTTACATCCTTGCGTGTAGACCCATTCCGGGGTTTCTGAACCTGCAGTTATTCCTATTGAAAATTTTTTGCCAGCCGCAATAGTTTTGTCTAATTCCCCATTGAGAAAGCTAAAGTCGTATTTGCCTTTAGCTGGATTAAAAGGCGCCCATTTTAAACGAAAGAAAACTCCATCAACGTCTTTATTTTGAAATACATGTTCAGGTACGGGACGTTGCCACTCTGTTGCAACATAGATTCCTCGTGGATCTGCAGTGCTTATAAGTGGCGTCTTATTGATAATTATTTCACCATTATTTTTTTGTGGTTGCGAATTGCCCTTGTTATTTTTTTTGTGGTTGTTGGCAGGTTGTGTTTGTTCCGAACAATTTTGCGTAAGCAAAATTGAAATTATTGAACATATGCAGAGAAGTGTTTTTACCATTTTATTTTTATTTATTTAAAGCAATATGATTTAATCTTTTTTATGCAGAAAGGGGCAAGCAAGCGGACGAAAAAAGTAATCTTATATTCTATTTTACTTCTTCTACATCAGCAAAGAATTTGCGTGTATGGAGGTCGAAGCAGTTGCCTTTTGCTAAGACATGTACTGCCAGGTTTTCGATAGAAATTGGAGAGCCATATTGCACATCTGCAATATTGGTAAACATGATATTATGCCCATCAATAATAATTACAAGGCCTGAGCCAACGGCCTCCATAACAGTGCCTTCGCTTATTAGCAAACCGGTATCTTCTCCAAGACCAATACCTATGCAAGAAGGATTGCTGGCAACCGCTTCGGCTAAGCGGCCAAATCGTCCGCGTTTTACAAAGTGTGTGTCTATAATAACATCGCGCAATAATCCGAGGCCAGTTGTAAGTTTAACTTCGCCTTTGAGGAGTGCTTCACTACTACTACCCTGATAGATCATGGTGTTACTCATGGCCATTGCTCCAGCGCTTGTACCGGCTATTACCAGGTTTTCTTCCATGTAGCGATTACTCATTATTTTATGAATATTGGTACCGCCAATGATAGTAGACAGACGAAGTTGGTTGCCCCCGGTCATCATTATTCCATCAGCCTTTTGTATGCGTTCAATAAATTCCGGGTTGGCTGTATGCTCACGATTTTTAATGTGCATCAATTGTACATTGTTGCACCCTAATTTGCCAAATGCGCGGAGGTAACCATCGCCAACTTCTTCAGGTATAGAAGACGCAGTAGTAATAACTTCAATATGCTTTTCGGTGCCACCGGTTTCTTGTACGATGCGTTGTAAAATCTGAAGTTCAAAAAAGTTGAGATTATTTTTTTGTGTAAAATTAGGTTCTGCATCGGTTCCTTTATCTTCTGCCCCGCCTATGGATATTAATTTCCCTTTTGGTTTATGAGTATGTATCACAACTGTACTTTTTTCTAATTAACAATGAAGGTGCAAAGCTATAACATTCATTAGGTATGGGGTATAACTTGCGCTTTTTTTTCAACAAAAAACCTTGCCAGATTTTTAGTTTACCATAAAAAAACCAGGAGTTTAAAAAATGAGTTTTCATTTTTTAACTCCTGGAATAAAGGGGCAGATATATTTCTTCGAGCTTAGTGCGCTATCATTAATTTATAAGCTGATTTTTTGCCATCGGCAATTAGTTCGCAAGTATATGCACCATTACTCAGGTTTTGAGTAATAATCTTGATGCTTCCGGTTCCAGATAAGCCAGCACTATATTGTTGATTGCTAACTAGTTTGCCATCTATTGAGTAAATATTAACCTGCAAATCTGCAATTCGGTTTATTGCATTATATTCGATAGAAGCAAAATTAGAAGATGGATTAGGATACAAATTTCCGAAAATGGAAGAGTTGCTTAGCTCATTAACAGATTGAGTAGGTGTTGAAATGGAGATATTCAACATAAAATCTTCGTTGCCACGGTCGCGGTAAATAGACCATGCACCACCTAATACTTCATAAGCACGTTCAGAAATAGGGCGAACCACATTTTGTCCGATGCCAATGCCACCGCCTCCCATTTCCCACATCATAAATACACTTCCTGAATCAATTACCAGTGGTACGGTAAGCGGCACGGTAGTCCAGGTGCCAACCTGCACACTGAAAGGGTCAATCCAAACAGAGTCAAGCAACGTATAAGGGGCACCCATAAAGCCATCATCATCATAAAGTTTAAGAGCCATACCTTCGGGTGTTGCATTGGCAACAACAAAAGCTCTCATTTCATTAATGCGGCATGGATAATATGGTAACGGAAACTCCATACCAACTCCTTCTCCTGGGCCACCGCCATTCCAACTCAAACCTGCAGCATTTGCAGGAACTCCATTGTCAAATGATAGCCATTGAATTTGATTGACAACCGTATCTATAACTACCAATTCGCTTGTATCTTTATTGTTTGAGGCAACAACATCATTAGATAACTGTGTGGTGTTGATAAACGAGAATGTTCCTGCAGTGGCCGGTGTCCACAAATTATTTGGATAAGTAATTAATTGAGATGCACCAACTTGCAAGGTGTCTGTTGTTCCTGTAGCACTGTTAACTTGGGTAAATCCAGATTTGATCTCTGAAAATAAATTAAATGGATTTAAAACTTGATTGCCGGTATTATTAACTGATACCTTCATTTCGTAAGGTGCGCCTTTAAGAAGAAACTCGCCACCGCTTCCGGGAGTACCTACCCATTCGGTACTTGCATCATAAGCCTGATAGGTAACAGTTTGAGGGTAAACAAACTTAACGGCATAACCAACCGGAGGGTAAATGTCGTAAGAATGTTGCAGCCCTATATTGCCCGAATTGTTTTCGATTCCAATAGAGAGGAAATTAGCAAATGTACCGTTGTAAGTGCCAATTTGTTCTTCATATTGAAATGTAATAGAACTATCAACTGCTGATAAAATTATTTGAAAAGAGTTTTCACCCTGGAAGTTAATTCCAGGCTCCCAAAAAGGAACGTCAACATAGGATACGATTAAGGTATCAAGAGTAGGGGATATCCAGCTGTAGCATTCCCCCAAGTTGCCGCTTCCATCAAAATTCAAATCACATGCGAAAGCAGCGATATAAGTGTTGAGGTTGGTGGCTTGCGGGATGGGGGGGAAAGGAACAGCAAGGTTTCCATTGGAGAAAGTGATGTATCCGTTACTACCAATACGGTAAGAACTTACATCATACCAGTAATAGTGAAAGTCGAAACCCATCGGAAATGGACCAACTACATTATCATCGGCAAGATCTTTAACCTGATTTACACCTGGAAGCGTAGTAACGTCTATCCAATTGTAGGCAGGGCCGTTGGGGTCGTTACTGTCATACCACATATAGCCATAGGTGTCGGGACCACCGCTGGTTTGTGCATTTAAACTAAACGCAGCAGTAAAAAGCATTAATACAAAGAGTAAGTTTTTTTTCATAAGTGTTACGATTATTAAGAATTAGAATTTTTTATTTGAAAATTTGAATTAATTTTTTAATATTTTTAAAAGAATCATGTTTAATTGATGCAGAAAAGCATTGCAAATATATTTTTTACTTTTTGATATACAAATAAAAAATAAAGCACCTTTGTAAAATTACTTTTGATAGCCAGACTAATCGAATGAGTGACATCCGCAGAAAAGTAAAGGTATTATATCTTGTTCGTCATGCCGAAAAAGAAAGCAGTTTTTTTGATTCTGACTTAAGTACTGCCGGCCATGGCAGAGCTAAGAAACTTGCACACCTGTTTCAACACGAAACCATTGACCATGTTTTTTCTACCGATTTACCGCGCACTCTGAATACTATAAGGCCAACTGCCGAAGACCAGTTTGCTTTGGTAGAGTTTTATAACTATCGCGATGTGGTGGGATTGGCACATAAAATAATTAGTGATGATGATTATTACAAAGTACTTATAGGTGGGCATAGCGATAACGTACCTATGCTAATACGCGCTTTAGGAATTAACTTTAATGTTGGTGAAATTCCGCTCGATGAGTATGATAATCTCTATATTGTAACCCTATTTGATGATGGAACTTCAGTGCTGGAACAAAAAAAATACTAATAATATATGGATACCGTTACAAAAGCTACTTTGAAGGGTGGCGAATTTCTGATAAAACCTTCAACACCAGAAAATACGTTTATACCAGAACATTTGAACGAAGAGCATCGTATGATGTGGGAAATGGCCAATGACTTTCTTGATAAGGAAGTAACACCGGTGCTTGACCGTATAGATGCCATGGAGGAGGGGTTGATGGAATCGCTGGTAGACAAGGCTGGCGAACTTGGTTTGCTTGGAGTTTCGGTACCCGAAGCATATGGTGGCCTTGGCAAAGATTTTATTACCGGTATGCTAATGACGGAGGCTCTTGGGGCTGGACATTCATTTAGTGTGGCCATGGCAGCGCATACAGGTATTGGTACGTTGCCTATATTATACTTTGGCAATGAAACGCAAAAGCAACAGTACTTGCCCAAACTTGCAACCGGTGAATGGAAAGCATCGTATTGTCTTACCGAACCGGGAAGTGGCAGCGATGCATTGGCAGCTAAAACAAAAGCTGAAATTAGTAAGGATGGCAAGTCTTACATATTAAACGGGCAAAAAATGTGGATAACCAATGCCGGATTTGCAGACTTGTTTATTGTATTTGCACAATTGCATTCAGAAAAATTTCCGGCTGAAAAGCCCGGATTTACAGGCTTCATTGTAGAGCGCGAAACCCCCGGGTTGTCGCTGGGCAATGAGGAACATAAAATGGGTATAAAAGGTAGCAGCACCCGTCAAGTCTTTTTTCAGGATTGCATTATTCCAAAAGAAAATCTTTTGGGCGAAGAAGGCAAGGGGCATTTAATAGCTTTTAATATTTTAAATATTGGGCGGGCAAAACTTGCAGCGGCTGCGCTTGGTGCATCAAAAAAGGTATGCACAAAATCGATTGATTATGCATTAACACGCGAACAATTTAAGATGCCCATTGCTAAGTTTGGTGCCATCAGATACAAGCTCGCTGAGCAGGCCATGCGCATTTTCGCTTGTGAAAGTGCCTTGTTCAGAATCAGTTATTTAATAGAGCAAAAGCAACTTGACCTGCAGCAGGCCGGCAAGGACTATGCAACATCATTGCTGGGTGCCGCTGAGGAATATGCGGTGGAATGCGCCATGCTCAAAGTATATGGAAGCGAAGTGCTCGACTATGTGGTGGACGAAGGAGTGCAGATATATGGAGGCTATGGTTTTAGTGCCGATTATCCTATGGATCGAGCATACCGCGACTCGCGCATCAATCGCATATTTGAAGGCACCAACGAAATTAATCGCTTGCTAACGGTTGATATGTTGCTTAAACGTGCTATGAAAGGAGAACTCGACCTTATGACTCCCGCTACAAATGTGCAAAAAGAATTGATGGAAATTCCTGATTTTGGTAGTAACGGTGACGATATACCTTTTGCCTCAGAATATAAAACCATAGAGCAATTAAAGAAATGTGTGCTGATGGTAGCTGGCAGTGCGGTACAAAAATACATGATGAAACTTGCCACCGAGCAAGAGATATTGATGAACATAGCCGATATGGCAATGTATGTGTTTGTGGCAGAGTCCATCCTGCTGCGTGTACATAAATTGTCGATGGAAGGCAAAGCAACTGCTTTGCATAGTCAATTGCTGCAACTTTATATTTACGATAGTGCCGAAAAAATAAATAGCGCAGGTAAAAACGCAATCGTATCGATGAGCGATGGTGATCAAATGCAATTGTTGTTGTTAGGTTTAAAACGATTTACCAAAGCCAACCCGATTAACACACGTGATGCGCGCAGAGCAATAGCTAAGGCGCTGACCGAAGCAGGTGAGTACTGCTTTTAATTATAGGCTCAAGGTAAGTACCTGCGTTAAGGAATACATATAACATCATAATTTATGAGACTGTTTAAGATTTATCTTATCGTTTTAGTTAGGTGCTAGTTTATGTTTTAACTATTCGAGTATGATTAGGTTAGCATTATCTTGCTTTAATAAACGGACTCATTTATATTAAACCATGTTATTGTAGACTTACGTAAGGAAGAAATTTGTGTAAAAAAAACTGATAGAAGATTTGACAAGTGAAAATCGAACAAATAAAGGAGATTGTTACGGAGAAAATAAAATTACCGCTGCCAGGTATTGAGTTGCAAAAACTAATGGCTCCGGTAGGCCGTGCAGCCTACGAAAATATTCAACACGAAGTTCAAACCTACAGGCAAGGTGCTGTGCTCATCCATATTTTTGAAAGCAATGCTAGTCCACATATCGTGTTTATTAAACGTAGTGATTACGATGGGGTGCACAGTGGTCAGATTTCTTTTCCAGGAGGGAAGTTTGAAAATGCAGATGCAAATTTTGAATATACCGCTATACGAGAAGCCAATGAGGAGGTAGGCATTGCACAAAGCGAGATAGAAATTGCCGGCATGTTGTCGAGGGTTCATATTCCCGTAAGTAAATTTACAGTACATCCATTTATCTCGTTTGGAAATAAAATACCTAAACTAAAAAAAGATGATAACGAGGTAAAGGAAATTTTGCTCCTGCCTTTTCTTGAATTTTTAAATCCTGCTAATAAAATAGAAACTAAGGTAACTGTAAAAAGCGGCATGATAAGGCAAGTGCCTTGTTACCAAATAGGCGACCATATTGTATGGGGAGCAACAGCCATGATGATGGCCGAAATTATATGGATGTTTGATCATGCATAATTTACAATCCTCAATTCTTGCATTTATAAACTTCAGTTTATAAAAAATTTGTTCATGCGTCCTTGGTTATAAGGCAGATTCGCCTTCTATTAATTTCATTTTAAAACGAACTAAACGCATCTAGTTGCTTTTACTGGAATTAGTTTGCAGTTGGTACCGTACGTAAATTTATTATTTCTATTTCTAATCTGCATTATTCTTAAAGTCTAGGCTTTAGTATCCATACGCTCACGAAGCACGAGCAGAATGCTCGTGCCGGTTATAGCCAAATTGGTTCTTTGAGAAACTTACAAATATTTTAATAGCGATTAGTATATGCAGAAGAATTGCGCAACCGCAGCTCTCCAACAATAGCAAAATCTCTTCACCTTGAAAACAAAAAGGAAAACAAATACACTCAAAAAAAATACATGAATAGCGGGTAGGGGCTACTTTATGCTTTTCTTAAAGGTAATAAACCAACAACGTATATACCTACTGTTGCAATCGTTAAATTTCCCGCAAAACTCCGAAATAAATGCACCTATACACCCGACAGGCTGCAGCTCATACTAAGCGCATCGAGGCTCATGTTGCTGAATACTATATATACGAAAACCTCCTCGTTTGTTTTACTCGATTGTGGGTTATGAATAGATGACTAAATGTTAGCAGCTGGCGGTCTGCGTAATTAATTGTCTTTAATTTCATTATCGTTCTCCTTTTTCGAAATTGATTTCCTGAAAATGTCAAAGTAAAAGCCTATTACCAGAAAGTCACGACCAGTTTCATCATTTATTTTGTAGTCGAACTGATGTAAATAGCCAATCTGCAAAGCGGCTGCTTTTGTAGGTTTGTAATTGAACGCAAATAATAATCGGTTTCTCTCAAAGTATGCTTCCTTGTCCGTGAAAAAAATTTCGTTACTTGCACTAACTTGAAAAGGTTTATAATTATTTCGCTCCTTTCCAAATGCATAAGAAACGCCAAGTCTGTAACGAAAACGGTTACGATAGCCATTACTTGTAAATCTAGACTCTGCACGATAGCGTTGTTCAATTTTCAACTTCCCTATTGATTGAAAAAATATTAGTTGTGGCCAAAGCCTAAATTCGTCATTGTTTTTTGGTAAAACAAAATCGCCACCTTCTTTGTAGGTTTGATAACTACCTGCACCCAAGGTCAGGTTAATGTTTTTGTGAGCTTTGTAGTTAATACCGCCCTTATATTCGTAATAGTGAAAGTTGCTGTAAAATTTTAATGAACGTAGTTGTGCTTCTCCAAAAAAGCTGAGTTTGTCACTATGGTTGTATTTTAAATTTAGGATGTTCCAACTGCCTAAATCAAAGTTTTGAGCATACATTCTGTTTGCTGATAGTATAAGAATAATAATTATTGAAAATGCTTGTCTCATAGTATTATTTAAACTTTTTTATTTTCAAAAATCGATACAGATTTTTGCAATAATAGTGAATTTGGTATTGTTATTATCTCTCCACTTTCAGTTTTAAGATGTACAAAAAAAGAGGTCAAATCCGAGACTTCTCCTTCAAATGGGTAATCTTTATCTAATACCTTTATTCTATCTCCAATCTTTATGGGATGGTTAAAAAACAATAACAAGCTTGAAGTAACATTTGAAAGTAATGACCATTGAGCAAAAAAAGCAATACCTAATGCGGTTAAAATTGTTCCAACGAAAACAGCGATTTCACTTTGTTCAAGGCCCCATACTGCTGATAATAGAATTATTAAGATCATGAAAGAAAAAAGGTGTACTGCTTTTACAATTATTTTTCTTCTGCCTCGCTGCAAGTGAGTGTTTTTAAGCGTGTTGTTAATAAGTGTCTTTGTTACGAAGTAGCTGGTTAGGTAACCAACTAATACCAAAACTGTTTCTATAATTTGAATTTTTGAAGGGTTCATTTGCTATTACTTTTACTTGATTTTTCTCTCTCTAATCCAATTCTATTTACCGTATCATAAAGTAAATTCGCATTCACTAATAAGCGGTCAAGCTCTTGTTCAAAAAATGCTTCAGTGTGTTCGTTCCACTTTTTTGGTGAATTATTCAGATCTTTAAAACTTTTTGAAAGTGTGGTAATGTATTCTTTTTTCTGCGGAGCGTCATTGATAAAAATTGGTGGATATAAATCAAACATCAACATCCAGTTTTTCGCAATTCTTGTTACTCGACCATTTCCGTCTGCAAATGGATGTATTCTAATTAACTCGTGATGAAAATAAATTGCTCTTATAATGGGGTTGGCTATGTTTTGCATTTGGTAAAATAACTCGGATACTAACACAGGAACATCCTCCTTATCTGGACAAAGATGTCCTCCAACCTGAACTAATGTTTGTCTGTAACGATTAGGATGAATTGCATTTGTTTCAGGAGAAACTAATCTAAGAAGTTGAAAAAGTTGTAATTCTTTTTCAAAATTATTGTGTGTTATTATCTCCTCAATTACAAAGTCTAACGATATTTTTAAGTTTTTTAAATATTCTTTTGCTTCCTCTTCGTTTTGGGCTTCCATTTGTGCATTTTTCAAACTAAGAAGTTCTTGGAGTTCTTGTACACTTGTCAAATATGTGTCTAAAAGGTCGTCATCCAAATGATGTCGACTATAAATAATTAGTCTATAAATTGACTTTACAAGATGGTCGATTTTATCAATTTTGGCTTGATTAATTTTTATTTCTTTAATTGGCAATAATTCCATTCGTGTCTCTGAATTTGTGATGATGTTTGTCTTCTGTTAATCTCGCGCCTAACGTCAGCCTGTGAAAAAACCCAACAGCCCGCAGTTGCATGTTAACAGCATGAGGTAAAATTAATAATTACAACAACACTTATGGCAAACCTTAGCAAAAAAGAAAAAATTTATTCATCACAAACACGCAGTTTGCAGTAATCAAATATAAATATCAAGTTTAGATTGCAACATCAATACAGAAAATGTTGTACGCTTTATTGATGCATTTGCTTGCAAGCTCGATTTAATGGAATTAAAATTTGTAACAGTTTTAATAGTTGTGATATTTCTAATTGCTAAAAGTTCTGCTAATCGTATATGGTCACCCGTACATACCCTCGTCAACTACCGCCAAGCCCATAGCGAAAATTTCTACACAGCATTGCGAACAGCGCTGAATACATATTGCGGGACTGCACCGAAGGTTCTGTGCAACGTGGTTGTCATGGTGGGCACTTCGTGCCCCACGAAGTCCTGTATGTTATCTGCTGCCGTTCTATTCATTCGGAGTACAACTATTGGAGGCTCGCACCAAAGGTTGTGCAATGCATTGTCGTCTTTTCTTGTTTCTGACATTTCCTTTTAACGCTTATATATTTTACCTGACATGTCAATGTAGCACCAAACACCATTATAGTTTAACCAAGCTAAGCCGTCCCAAAATTTATTTGGGCCGTATCCTTCTTCTTCAAACTGGAATGGAATAATTACCTGATTAGAATAATTAATAAAACCACAACATCCGTTCTTACATGCAAACCCTAACCCTTCATTGAAGCCGGCTACATATTCATACTCAAAAGGGATAATAATTTCATTTTGAGAATTGATAAATCCATATTTGTTATTTCTTCTTGCTGGATAGATTGAATCACTCATGATGTCAATGAATTCATAAGTAAATGGAACAAGAGTATCACCTTTTAAATTGAGCATTCCATATAGAGTGTCCACTTCTGCAACCGCATTATCGTTTCTAAACTGTGATACAAATTTATATTGAAATGGAATAGTTTCCTTACCTTCTGTATTGATGAACCCCCACTTTCCATTTTTTTTCGCTGGCATAATGTTTTTGTAAATTGTCAATGATGAATAATGTTCTTCACCTAATTCATCATAGAGAAATGGGGTAACTAATTTCCCTAAAGTATCTATCAAAGCATATTTACAATCAGCCGCCTCTTGCTTTTTTCCAACACGATTCAATCCATTTTTAAAGTAGAAACCTATGTCGTCATAGGTGCAGGGAATAATTACTTCGCCTTTCAAATTCACAACTCCCCAACTCCAAAAGTCACAAGCAACAGTTGCAAGTTGCTCTTGAAAAGAATTTACTCTAACAAATTTAAATGGCAAAACCAAATTACCTAAAGTGTCAATTATTCCACTTTGTCCATTACCATTTTGAATGGTTGCATAACCTTCGTGAAAATCACTTGGCAAACCATACATATAATCTTTAAATAGTTCTTTACCATTCAAGTCAAGAAAGTTGAAAATGATATTATCTTTTTCTTACATTCCAACTTTTATAACTCCGAATTCATAAGTTCCAGTTGCCAAAAACTTGGAATGGACTATTATATTGAAATTAGAATCACAAATTCCATACATACCACTTTCATAAAATGGAATTCTGTTAGGTCTGTTTTGTCCATAAAGAAACGATGTGGCCATTTCTGCTACAAAGAATAAAAGCCAAATCAAATAATTTTGTTTCATCTGCGTTGTTTGTCATTTGTTTCTTGCACAACTTTTCGGGTTAGTACAGCCACCTATTGGTAGCCCACAACGTCAGACTCTGAAAAACAAACTTGCCCAAGGCTGCACGTTAATAACAAGTGGTAAAAATAAAAATTGCAGCGACACTGTTGACACACCTTCAAAAAAAATAAATACACATCACATAGCAAAGCACTGCCGGCAACAGATGGAAATATCAAGTTTAGATTGCAACATCGATACTGAAAATGTTGTACGCTTTATCGATGCTTTTGGTTGTAAACTCGATTTCGTGAAATTGAAATTTGAAAGAGGAATGTTGGCCTGATATATTAAAGAACTAAAAACGCCACAAATCGTATACAGCCATAGTTAAACAAAAGCAAAAAACAAAAATTGCTTACTATTACACCTAAGCAATTTAGCACGCTCCCCCCCCAACAAAACCACTCAATTATGACGACAACCCATGCCGGTGTCGCTTAACACCCCGTTAGAGAATACAGGGCAGGCCTAATAGACAAAAGCCCCTCGTATTCGACTCGCCCGGGGGCTTTCGTCTATACGGCTAAATGTTAGCGGCTGGCGTTTTGTTTGTCGCCCAGTTTATACTTAAGTAACATTTTATTCTGTCTTGAAGAACATATTGTTTGCTATTTTCAGCTTTACTAGAAATGTTGCACTATTAGGAAATATATGGGCATACCAACCGTTATATTTATAGGAAAAGTTACCGCAAGAGCCATCGGAAGATATAGTCCAGGGTCCGCTTTAGGAACTGTTATCTTCATTGCGGCTGGCACTGCTATGTAAGATGCACTTGCAGCTAGGACAGCAAAGATAAATCTGTTGGTGATATCTGTTGTTACAAATCCACTTAATATGGCAAAAAGACATCCATTTACTAACGGAATAATGATGGCAAAAGCCATCGGAAATATTCCATAAGAGAAGAATGATTTTAACTTTCTACCACTTGTAATCCCCATATCTAATAGAAAAATAGCAAGGAAACCTTTAAATAAGTCATTGGTAAATGGTTTAATACCTTCAGCTTGTTTTGCATTTGCCATAAAGCCTATTACCAAACTTCCCAGAATTAATAAAACACTGCCATTTGTCAAGGAATGTTTTATCACCGCTGGAATTTTAATTTTTGCTGTTGATTCATCTTTATTGAATAAAGAAATTAATACTAAACCTATTATAATAGCTGGAGATTCCATCAATGCCATTATTGCTACCATGTGTCCATGAAGACTCATCTGTTGACTTTCTAAATAGGAGACAGCCGTCACAAAAGTAACTGCACTTACAGAGCCATAAGCTGCGGCAATAGCTCCTGCATCGAACACATTCAGTTTTCTTTTAAGTATAAAAAAAGTATATAATGGTATGATTGCTGAAATACAGATACCAAATAACATAGAAAATCCGATTTCAATTGTAAATGTTTCATGCGACAGTTCTTGTCCCCCTTTAAAACCTATGGAGAATAATAGGTAGAGAGAAATAAATTTTGATGAATTAGGTGGTATCTCCAAATCGCTTTTTACATAAACTGCTATAACGCCCAGCACAAAGAACAATAGTGCCGGATTGGTTAGATTCTCTATGAGTAAATTGAAATTCATTCTTGTTTGATTATTTGATTAGTGATAAGATATTAGTCAATGAACTCTAATTTTCCAGTTCTCAAAGTATAGAACGCTCCAACTATTTTTATTTCCCCTTTAGCTTCCATTTCTTTTAAAATTTCACTTTTAGCTCAAATTTGTGCTATCGTATTTCTGATATTATTTTGCGCCACTAACTTTACAAAAGCTACATTCTTAGAAGATTTTTCGCCTTCAAAAGTTTTGCTCATTTCTACTGCAGGCTTTATATTGGCAAGCATTGATGTTATGTTGTCTAAATGCACGTCATCAATAGCTCCTTTAACAGCCCCACAATGCTGATGCCCCATCACTAGAATTAGTGCAGCTCCTGCCACTTTAAAAGCAAATTCCATACTCCCCAATAGGTCAGTATTAACAAAGTTGCCTGCAACCCTGCCTACAAAAACGTCTCCAATACCTTGGTCAAATACATCTTCAACTGGCACTCGGCTGTCCAAACAACTTAAAACCATTGCTTTTGGAAATTGACCACCAGTTGCAGCCTTTCTGATTTCTTCAGAATGCTCTCTTTGGGTTACGTTACCAGAGTTAAAGCGTTCGTTACCATCTTTGAATTCTTGCAAAACTTGGCCAGGGGTTAGAGAGTCTTGCTCGGCTTTAGTCATTACATGACGATTCTTGTAAGTTGTCTTTTGAGTTTCCGAAGTTGTTTGAGGGTTCTCATTTTTTGTGCTTGGATTACATCCAATAAAAGCTTGAACTGTTATTGCTAAAGCGGCAACCTTGAATAATTCTTTTATCATTTTTTTATTTTTTTGTTTGACGTTGCAAAATTGAGAAATTTTATTCATAAACATTTATTTATATTAATTATATAATCCATAAAACATATTTATTATTTAGTAATAAATAAATTGCAAATAGTTTTAAAAAATAAGGTCAGCGAAAAACTGAAATTTTAAATAGTTTTACTTGTCGGCTAGTGGTTGGGGCAAAGCCAAATGTGGCAATTGTTGGTCGGCTAAAATTAGATTTTTTTTTCTGCGGTCGTGGAAAAATTAAAACATGAAGCGCTCGGCTGTCGTGTCGGCAAAAAGTCAGCCCGTTGGTCTGTATTTATTTCTAAAGATTTAATGTCTAACAATCAAGTTTATGGTTTTTGTGTCGATTTTTACGCTTGCTGGTAACGTCAGCCTGTGAAAAAACCCAACAGCCCAAAGCTACACGTTAATAACCTGTGTTAAAAATAAAAATTACAACGACACTTATGGCATAATTCAAAAAAAAGGAATTAATATTGAATCATTTACTTGCATGCTGCCGAAGTCTGATGGAGATATAAAGCTTAGATTGCAGCACTAGTGCAAAAATTGTTGTACGCTTTATTGATGCCTCGCACGTAATATAGGCTAGGTAGGTGCTTTAAGTGAAACATATACAGCCACTGTTACAAATATTATATACCCAAAAGCAATCCGATACAAATACACCTATATAATTAAAAAGCTGAAGTGCATGCTAGCCGCATAGAGGCTCATGTCGCTGAATGCGATCTGTGCAAAAGTCCTTTGTGTTGCTTAAGTAGAGTGGGGGTTTCGTAAAGATGTCTTAGTACTAGTAGCTAGAAGACTTACGCTTAACTATTTCATCAAAGTGCGACAGCGTCTTTTCTTTATCATTTTTTTCAAACATATCTACAATTAAATATTGTAAACTGTCTGGTGTTGCTTTTTTTAAATAATCAAGCATTTCTATAGATGTTGTATAGGGCGGTGGTTGGAATTTTACTTTATCCAAGTATTCTTTTAAAGCTTTATTTAGTTTTTCTTCACCAATAAATTCACTTAGTGTATAGAGTGCAATAGCCCCTTTTCCATAAGAAATATAGGATTGTTCAGGATTTACTAAGTACAAGGGCGGTTCTTGTTCTGTTTCATTTGCCCTGCCCGATAAATATCGGATACGCTGGATTTTCAAAAACTTTAAGGCTCCTTGTTTACCGTATTTCTTTTCGTAAATTTTTGCAGTAATATATTCTGCCATACTTTCTGTTATCATTGTGGCACCTAATGCATCAGCAGGACTTACTTGATTGCCCCACCATTGATGCGAAAGTTCGTGTGCAGCTACGTAAAAGGAAAGGTCAATTCCACCTTCTTTTAAATTACGTGTATCATTGATAAAACGGATTTCTGAAGTTTGGATACAGTTACCTGCCGTGGTTGCATAAGAACCTTCAGACCTTGAAAATTCAATAATATGAACTTGCTTGTGTTGGTAAGGACCAAAATGAAACACATTGTAATCTAATGAAGCTTTTAAACCATCCATCATTTGTTCGATGTTATATATATGTTTTGGGTGGTAATAAACCCGCAAATCAACTCCTTTATAGATTTCTTTCAATACCGCAAATTCGCCCGAGTTAAAGCCGAAAACAAACTTGAAGGGTATGTCCATTTTGTAATGAAAGTATCTTCTACCATCTTCTGACCATTCCTTTATTAAATTGCCCGATGTTATTGCAATTTGCTTAGGGCTTGTACTAACAATAGCCTCAAAATTTACTAAATCAGCATCATTGCCTTGGTAATGATTTGCAAATGCAGTACTGTCGTTGGGCATCTTTTTTTCTGTTTCAGCAAAATATCCTAATCGGGGAAAAATGTCAGATTTTAGAAAAGTTCCATTTTTTAAAATGTTTGAATTTTGAGTTAACAGCGTATTCTTTTGATTTTTAATTGTAAAGTTTAAGTTGATGCTGTCATTGGGTGCAATGCCATTATCAAGTTTATAGATACAAAATTTAAAGATGGTGTCTTCTTCAATTAAAGTAGCATTGGTATCAAAGTAAAGCGTAGTTATTTCATCAAACCCCTTTTTTATTAAAAGCGTATCAATTGTATGTTCACTTTTATTTATGAGTGTATAATTTCCTTTTGCAATGAATGAATTAGTTTCGGGGAAAATGTCTAATTTAATAAAGACAGACGTAATTCTTGGTTGTGAAGTATGCTCGTATTTTTTGTATTTGTTTTGGAATTGAGTTAATAAGTTAGTCTCGTTTTTTTCAGATAGAATTTTGTTTTCAGGGTTGTTTTCTTTTTGAAAAAGATAAAAACCAAAGCATAGAAAACTCGTCATTAATACAATTGATATAAATGCCAACTTGCCAACAAAACGTTTTTTAGCAATTTTAAATCTTTCAAGAATAGAATTTGTGCGTTCTCTTTGCCATACCAGTAACGTGATGCTAAACAAAAACATTCCGAAAACAAACCAATACAATTTATACAAGAAGTAAGGAATTAGCGAATTTCCGTATCCGCTCATATCTGAATATTTCAAATAAAAATTAGCATTTGGACTGTCATTAAATCTAAGCACAAAATTTTCTATGCCCAAAGAAGGCAGTTGTGAAATCCCTAGTGCAATCAAAATAAGAAGGAATAAGTTCAAATAAATATTGCTAAACATGGATTGAACAAACAAAGAAAGGAAAGCCCAAATCATAAAACCTATAAGATGGATAGCAAACAAATCGAATAAATAATGTCCAATTTCGAAATGGTAATAATTGCTGTTTATTTGAATTGCAATACCTACAATCATGATTAATGAAAGTAATGTTAGTTGCATTTTCACTAATGCTAAAAATTTTGAAAATAGCAGCACCCAATTTGGAACAGCAGTAACTGAAATCAGATCTGAAATGTGTGAATTTTTTGCACGATGAACTAAAATACCTGCGTAAAGAAATGTGAGGATTTGAATAAGAAAAGAAAAAAAGAAAACTGGAAAGCCTAAAATCTGCCAGGTCACTGGTAGTATTTTCGTATCTGTTTGTGGGTTCATTTGCAGCAATAGTGCAGCAATAAATAAAATACCGGCAATAACAATACTTATAAACGCACCATTTCGGGTAATAAAAATAAAATCAGTTTGTGATAATTTCCACGAAGTTTTGATTTGCTGGAAAAACGAAAAATCAAATTTCAATTTAATTAAATCGATTTTGAGAATGCTTCTAAAATTGTCTTTAGTGACACTTTCAATTTTTTTAGATTTCAAACCAAACGAAAATGGATTTTGGCTAAATGAAAACCAGCGATATGTTGCAATAAAAATAGTTAACCCTATAAATAGCCACACAAGCCTATTGATTAAAATAATTGGTTGCGAGGGAAGGGAAAGAATATTTTGTTCAGCTAAATTCCAGTATCGGGTAAAGTATTGCACTGCACTTTCGCCAAAAGGATCTATCACCATACTTGCTATGCCATCAGCGCCCAACAGTCGAACACCTATTTCTTTTAGAAGCCAAATCAAAACAATGGAAATAAAACCATTGTAAATATTTCTACTAAGCAACACAATTGAAAAAACAACAATACTGAACAACAATAAATTGGGAATTAAATAAATACAAAACGATTGCACATAAGTCATCGTATTAAAAGGAAGTAATTGTTTTGGATTCACGGTTGGTAGTTTTGTGCCGAGTATTAAACCTAGCTCCACCGAAAATGCAATTAAACAAACTATCAAAAAAGCACTTGTAAACTTTGCTAATAAGTAATCCTTTTTTGAAAATGGATATGTATGCAATATGCTGTTAAAGTTGCTTTTGTAGTCTTTATAAATTGTATTGCCAACAATGGCAGGAATAAGGAATAAAAGAAATTTATTGAAGAAGATGGTAAACCCATAAATGCTCATTGGCGAATTAGCCATATTTTCTGTAGCAGCACTTCCTTCGCCAAATGCTCCGGCAGCACCTGCCATACTTAGCAATGCAAGTAAAAAGAAAATGGATAAGTAAATGTAAAACGACCAGTTTCTTAGCCAATACTTTATTTCAAATTTAAAAATTGCAAAAAACATTTGCTTTAGTTTTCGAGGTTGTTTTTTAAAGCAACAAAATAAACATCTTCCAAAGTTGGCGTTGCTGATGCAAAATTTGATGATGGTTGTTCATTAGCATAAACCCGAATATTTATTGAATTATCCTGGTTGTATTTGGAAGAAAGAACTAAATAACTTTGTTCCATTTCTTCAAGTATAGCTCTGTCAATATTATTTGTCCATATTTTATTTTCTAATTCTTTTGTTGCTACTGATGGTTTTATTATTTTTAAAATTTTACCTCCGTTCATTATTGCCATATCATTACACAAATCTTTAATGTCATCTACAATGTGGGTTGAAAAAATGATGATATTAGTACTGGCAATTTCTCGTAAAACATTCAAAAAGCGGTTTCGTTCAGCAGGGTCTAAGCCAGCGGTAGGTTCATCTACAATTATCAATTTGGGATTGTTGAGTAGCAATTGAGCAATGCCAAATCGTTGTTTCATTCCGCCCGAATAACCGTCAACATTTTTTTTCCGAGCTTCATATAGGTTTGTAATTTCCAATACTTGCTGTATCAATTTATTTCGGTCTTGTCTCGAAGCTATACCTTTAAGCGTTGCTAAATAATCCAGCAAGTCTATTGCGGACATTTTGGGATACACCCCGAACTCTTGCGGTAAGTATCCTAATATCTTTCGCAAATCCATTGGGTTTTTCAAAACATCTAGGTCTTCAAAAAATACTGAACCTTCATCAGGGTTTTGTAAAGTCGCAAGTGTCCGCATAAGTGAAGATTTGCCTGCACCGTTTGGCCCAAGCAAACCAAACATACCTTGGTTTATTTCCAATGTAAGATTGTCCAAGGCTTTTACACCATTGGGATAAGTTTTTGAGAGATTATTTATTTTTAATGTCATTGGCAAATGTTGTAGGTGTTATTGAAAGGATGATTTCATATTGATATTGTTACAGTTGATTGCTTTTTTCGGATGCCAATAAAGGGCAACTGTAAAAAACCAAATGCCCAAAGCTACCCGTTACCAGCATGCAGCAAGAATAGAAATTACAACAACATGATAGACCTGACTAAGCAAAAATAATTATGAAGCACATACTAGCTAGCTGGATAACCAGAATAGCAATATCAATTTTAGATTGCAGCATAGAAGCAAATAATGTTGTACGCTTTATTGATTCCTTGCATACAAGCATTAGTTGCTGATTGCTTTCTAAGTAACCTATACACCCCCTGTTACAAACAGTATAATCCAAACCGCACTCCGATACAAGTATACTTATATACTTAAGTGGCTATAGTGAATACTAACCGCACCGCGGCTCGTGTTGCTGAAAGCTGTCTATACGTAAACATCTTAGTTTGCTGCATTCGAATGGGGTTTTGTATAGCCGACAAAATGTTAACTTAGCTGATGTGCTTTTATTTTGCCTTAATTAATTCTATTGCTTTATCTAAGACCTTATCCTTTCCGGAAAAAATATCTGAAATTGTCAACACAACTTCAATATCTGGATTTATGCCCTTATCTGGTTGTTCTGTTAATGGGTAGTATCCTATCAGCGGAACATCAATTTCTATTTTGGAATTGGGTAGCCAAAGAAAAAACAGTTGACCTCCATTGGTTCCTTTTAGATTACCTCCTGTTTCAGAACCAACTATAGTAGCAATCTTGTTTTGCTTTAAGCCAGCCGTGAGGAAAAAGGTTGCCGAACTATTGGCTGCGTCCACAAGTAAATAGGTGTTTCCTTGAAAAGCATTGTTATTTTTCTTTATAACTGAGTTGCCTCTATTTTTTTTCCAGGTATAAAAGCCATTTTCTTGTTTTATTACTTGTCCGCTTCTGTTATAAAAACTCTTGTCCCAGGTATTTAGGTAAGGGCGAAATTCATCAGAAACTTTTTCATACCGAAGCAGTTCTTTAAATGCAGGAAATTCAATCTGCTTTTTAGCTAACTTATTTCCAAGCACAAGATTTACTTCATCATTACCACCTTCGTTTCCGCGTATATCAATAATTAAATTTTGAATTTTTTTTTCAGCCAATTCATCAAATGCATTATTTAAAAATTTTTTCCAGTCAATGGTTAATTTATTGGTTACAAAAGTGCCAATTTTTAAATAGCCGGTTTCATTATTTAATATTTTGAAACTCCATAAATCATCTAAAGTTGAAGGCTGTTTTCCATATTTATTTTCAATTAGTCCAAAACGTTCAGCACGACTAATAGGATTAACATTAATTGTCAAGGTACTCGCGTTGTCAGGTCCTTTAACTTTAAGGGAATAAGAATTATTAATAGGTGGGAATACTAATGGATAAAAAATATCAAAGGCTTCAAACTTTCCAAGCCCCGAAAGATTCAGGTCATTTAGTCTTTTGAGATTATTATTTCCATCGCCCTTCACATATTGTATTAACGTATCAATAATAGTAGCAACAGGCACATTATTAATTTCTAAAATTTCAGATCCTTCCTTTAGTTCTTCATTGTTTGAAACATTTTTTTCAACAAACATTCTTTTATCAAACAGGAAAAAATTAAACGGAACTTTATCTTTTTTATTGAAAAGACTATCTCTAGTGGAACCACTCTGATTGTAAAAGCTACAGAAAGTATGTCCGCATTTTAAGCTTGCCGAAAACCTGGAAAACACTAAGTAAGCCTCAGCAAGTGTTAAGTCTTGTTTCAACTGCTGCTCTAGATTATCAAAATGCTTTGCCACCGTTGTGCTGTCTTGAAACCTGTAAAGCCCTGGATGATAATTTTGTAAAACGCCTTTCAATACTTCAAAGTCTTTAAGCAGTTCTATAGACGTAAAGGTTTTTGAACTTGGTATGGATTGCGACTTTGATTTATTTGAAAATACTAGTGATAGTATTAGTGTAAAAAGAATGGCTTTATATTTCATATTCATAATTTTATTTTGTTATATTTTAGTCAACAAATCTTCTAACAATATGCAGCTTTGTAATAGGCTATTTTTTCGTCATCCCGCAATAATGCGGGGTCTTCGGAGCACTGCCTTTCCCGATTTTTCATCAGGAAAACTTCGCCTATTGCAAACGTGCTGTAATATATAGATTTTATTTTTTTTCACTTCTCTGTTTATCTTACAGCAAGTTTATTTATCATTCCTTTAAAAATCAATCCATGAAATGGCAAAACAGAATACCAATAAAATCTTCCCAGCAACCCAATCGGTCGGAACGTTGCTGTTTGTGTAAGGATATTATTTTTATTGATTTTAAATTCTAACCAACCTTCACCGGGTAGTTTCATTTCGGCATACAACAGTAACCGTTTCTCTTCTTTATTGGCAATCATTACACGCCAAAAATCAAGTGTATCGCCCGTGTTTAATTCGGTATCACTTTTTCTGCCTCTTCGCATACCAACACCACCAAAAATCTGATCTATAAACCCTCTTATTTCCCAAAGCCAGGTTCCGTAATACCAACCTGTTTTCCCTCCAATGCGCCATATTTTCTCTAATGAACTAGTGGTGTTTTCTAGTTCATGTGTCCGAATGTCTTTAAAGCAGCCGTTAATAGGAACTTCAATAAATTTGGAAAAACCTTCTTTAAATATTTCACTTGTTTGTGCATCTTTCCAACTGGAAAGCACTTGATTTTGCTCTATTTTATCAAAAGCTAATTGTATTGCTTTTTCATAATCAATAAGCGTAATGCCAAGTGTGGTAGATAAATTATTGGGTTTGCAAATCACTTCAACTTTCATGCTGTTTACTAAATTTTTAGCCAATGCATAGGAAGTGGACGTAACAAAATATAGCCAGTATGATGAAATTCTTGGAGTCATTACAGGAACAATAATAATTCGTCTTTTTAATCTTCTAACTTTAGCAAAGCGCAACAGCATTTCCTTATAAGTTAAAATGTCAGGCCCACCAATATCGTAGTTTTGGTTATAGGTTTCAGTTTGGGCAATTACGCCAACTAAAAACTCAATTACATTGCGAATAGCTATAGGCTGACATTTAGTATTTAGCCAACGTGGTGTAATCATAAAAGGTAATTTTTCAACCAGATCTCGAATAATTTCAAAAGAGGCACTTCCAGAACCTACTATAATTCCTGCCTTGAGTGTAGTGAGTGCATAGTTGGTGCTTGATAAGGTAGACTCCACATTTTTTCTTGATGATAAATGTTTTGATAATTCTTCAGCATTACTAATACCACTCAAATAAATAACTTGTTTAGCATTTGTATGTTCAATGCAATTTCGAAAATTTGTTGCACATACTTCTTCCAGACTTCTAAAATCGCCACTTTGGGTTGACATTGAATGTATAAGGTAATAGGCCAAATCAATAGCATTGGGAATAAGTTTCAAACTTTCTTTATTTAGAAAATCGGCTTCTATTACCGAGATGTTTGAAGTAGCATATTTATTAATATTAAATCTATTAATGTCTCTCACGCAACAGACAACCTCATGCCCGCTTTTTAATAAAACAGGCAATAGCCTTTGTGCTATATATCCAGTTACTCCCGTGAGTAGAATTTTCATAAATTTAAATGCTCAATTGTTAAATAGCTATTAGGCCCCTTTTAACTTGTCCATAACCTCAGCCTGTGAAAATACTTTAATTCATCTTCCGACAATCTCCTAAACAAAAAACTTTTCGTAAAGTTGGTTGGATATAAAGAACATGAATAGATATTTTTTCACAATCTGACTGATATAAATTAAAAGAAGTTAGAGGAAAGAAGCGCACTCGCTTTTTTCCTCAAAGAAATGATGATTGAAAAGTTGTGAAAACTTGTAATAAAGCCTTTCTTTCTCTTTAGGGCAGGATATCAGATGTGCAATTCATCCTATGAAATTGCTTCAATCCTAATGAAAAATCGAGATCTCGCCCAAAATGTTATTACATTTTGTTCTCAACTAAATACATATTAATCTCCCCTTTATTTTTCGCTTGAATTTTTCAGCGATAATTGCAATTGAATGTATCTCCAGCCAATATAAACACGTTTCTTTAAGAGAAAAAATAACAGAAGCATTACTAAATTTATTTTTACCGCTAAATGCCCGCAATATTCTTCCAATTAATTACCTGATTTCCGTTACTGTATTTAAATTCATCGAAGCCGGTATAAAATAACAAACTCTTTTTTTGACCTGATAGTTTTTTCCAGTAGTCAAGTCCTTTAAAAAAATCGTTTGCCAGTGTTCTTGCCGATATAATTTCTACGCCAATGAGTTCTTTTCCGTTATCAATAATCACATCTACTTCATTGGCATTGCTGTCTCTGAAATAATAGAGGTTATTTTTTAGTCCTCTATTGAAACGATATTTTATCATTTCGTTAATCACAAAATTTTCAAACAATGCGCCTTTGTATAAACTCACTGTGTCAATTTGGTCAGGCTTATGAATGGATAAAAGCCAGCATGCCAAGCCAGTGTCATTAAAATATAATTTGGGCGCTTTAATAACTCGTTTATTAAACCAATTGAAATATGATTTGAGAAAATAGATTACATAATTTTTTGAAAAGCATCAAGCCAGCTATGCACTGTGGTAGCATTTACACCACTTCATTTGCAAAATCTAACTGCTGCCCAACTCTTCCCGCACATAAATAAATGAGACGTTAATAAGCAGGAATGTTGTCAATCATTTTCAATTGCCTGATGTCGCGCTCTACATAAGTTCGCAAGTAAGCGTCAAACTAGTTATTCAGGTTGCTTTTTAGTTGCGCTGGTTCAGGGTATCCACCTCTCCAAACAAATTGCTCCTACTTGTTTTTGTACATATCGTTTTTTGAAGAATTTATTTTCCCCATACTCAAAGGCAATAAATCTAAAAACACCATCCTGCCTGCAAATGTTTGTGTTACCGATTGCACGAGTGTGAAATTGCTAGAACCTGTTAGAATAAATCTACCTTTTTTATTTGACTTATCAATTTCTGTTTGCAAATAGGAAAATATTTCAGGCGCTCTTTGAACCTCATCTATGATGCAGCCCTCATGGTAACGGTGAATAAAAAGCTCAGGGTCATTTTTAAATTGATTAATCGTGGTGATGTTTTCAAATGAAAGATTGGGTTCGTCCTGAAAACATGCCTTCACCAATGTTGACTTGCCACTCTGCCGTTTACCAACAACTGCCACTGCCCTGAAAGTTTTTGATAGTTATATCAGATGAGATTGTACTTCTCTTTTAATTTTCATCGTGAAAGTATAACTTTTATATTTATGCAAATCATGTTTTATAAACATGATTTACATAAATTATATTACAAGAAAGTTTCCGTGCCGGTACGTTTCATAGTCATCATTTTGGGCATCCCGATTAAATTGGAATGCGCTCTACAAAATACATATCAATCTCCCCCTTATTCTTTGCTTCAATTTTTCCACGATGAATACAATTGAATTTATCTTTCACCAATTCATAAGTGCTGCCGCTGATGTTTACTTTTCCTGCTTCACCACTTGATTCCATGCGAGAAGCAATGTTTACTGTATCGCCCCAAATGTCATAAGCGAATTTTTTTACTCCAACTATTCCCGCTACAACCGGACCGGTGTGAATACCAATTCTCAATACAAAAGAAATTTCTCCTCTTGCTTCTTTTTCCTTTTTGCGTTGCAGCATATAGTCTCTTATTTCAAAGGCTGCTTGTAGCATATCTGTAGCATGGGTGTAATTGGATACGGGTAATCCGCCTGCACACATATAGGCATCTCCAATGGTTTTTATTTTTTCTATTTTATTTTTATTTATGATGTTATCAAATGCACTGAAACAAGCATGTATTTCTTCCACCAATAATTCGGCACTTACTTTTTCGCTTACGGTGGTGAAGTCCTTGAAGTCAGTAAACATAACCGTTACCATTGTAAACGCTTTTGCTTTGGCTGTACCTGTTGCTTTTATTTCTTCGGCTACTTCGGCAGGGAGAATGTTGAGCAATAAATCTTCGCTTCGCTTTCTTTCTTCTTCTGCTTTTAGTTTTTCTTTTTTGGTTTTATTGCGTTGTCTGAAAAACACACCTGCAAAAAGCAACACTATGGCAAAGCCACCAATAAATCCGTTGCGAACGAGTTTTTGTTTCTGCAATTCTTTTTGTGCAAGCATGTCTTTACCTGCCTGCACCACATTAAGTGAATCTTGCTTTTTGCCGAAATCGTAGTTCATTTGCAGTGCCACTGTTTTCTTAGCGTTTTCTGTATTCGCAATACTGTCTCGATAGATGATATAAAGTTTATAATGCTCCAATGCTTTATTAAAATTACCTTGTGCACTATCCAATGACGCCAATCCTTCATAACTTTCTTGAATGGATTGCAAATTCCCAATCCCTTTTGAAAGAGACAAACCTTTATTCAAAAAGTCAGAAGCCTCGCTATATTTATTCTGTTTCGTATAAACATTTCCAATATTGACAAATGAATATGCAATGCTGTTTTTATCCTCCATTTCTTCACTTATTTTTAAATATGCAAAATAATTTTTTAGAGCTTCGGGATAATTGCCCTGAAGGGCATAAACCTCACCTATGTTGCTATAAGAATATGCAATCCCTTGTTGGTCCCCCATTTCTTCCCTCGTTTTTAAAGAGGCAAAATGATTTTTCAGCGCTTCGGGGTAATTGCCCTGGTTCCTATAAATAATACCGATGCCGTCATAAGCACCTGCAATGCCTCTTTTATACCCTATTTCTTTAACTATTTTTAAAGCGGCAAAATAATTTTTGAGCGCTTCCGGTTTATTGCCCTGTTTAGTATATATGTTTCCGATGTTTATATAAGAAGATGAAATGTTTTTTTTATCCCCTATTTCTTCACTTATTTTCAAACAGGTAAAAAGATTTTTCAGCGCTACGGGGAAATCGCCCCGGGCAGTATAAACAAGGCCGATGTTGTTATAAGAAGCTGCTATGCTTCTTTTATCCCCGGTTTGTTCCCTAACCTTCAATGCTTTTTTATAAAATTCAAGAGCAGGTAGATAATCTCCTTTCATATTATTGATAGTACCCAAACTATTATAAGCATTGCCTATTCCTTTTTCATAACCTATTTGTTCTGATAATGCCAAACATTGATTGGCATAGTCCATTGCCTTGTCGGGGTTACTGTTCCAAAAGGCAATGGAGAGTTTAATTAAAATATTAGCTGCTGTGGTATCGTATTGCGAAGGTGATTTAATCTTCAACTCCGGCTTGCGGGCGTTGTGGTTTTTGAGCGCAGTTTCTAAAGAGTCAACGAGCTGGGGGTCTTGAGAGTGAACACTCAATAGTGTAAATTGAAAAGTGAGGATGGTGAGAAATAGTTTTTTCATATTCTGTTTGCTTATTCACATATAATTTTAGTTTTGTCCAAGTCGTCAAAGTTATGTTTTTATCTGTTCGCTTGTTGCAATCAGTTCAAAGTTAGCATTATTACAAATGGTGACGTATACGGTTGTAAGCTCAAAGAAGTTTTCGATTTCGAGTAATCAAATGGAAATATCAAGTTTAGATTGCAATATCGATGTTGAAAATGTTGTACGCTTTATTGATGCTTTTGTATGTAAGCTCGATTTAGTAAAATTGAAATTTGAAGAAGTAATACTTGGTATGTTATTTTGAATTACTGAAAGCGCCAACACATAAACAGCAATAGTTGCTTGCCTAACTATAGCAACCAACAAACCACATAGCAAAAATTTCTGCACATCACTTGCGAACAGTGCGGGAATATTCATCACAAGCACCTTCGAAGATTCCACCGACACAATGGTCGGGGCAGGCAGTGTAATCCCTATACAACGGGATCTTGTGCCTCGCATGGCACGAAGTCTTGTCTGATATCTGCCTTTATACTTTCGCCACAAATCAATAAGTTTCAAGTTCCTTACATCTGTAATTTTTAAATGGTTCTACATTTCGGACAAGATAAAGTCGATTTTAGAATTGCACCTTTATTCGGAGCTCTTCCTAAATATTCTGAGTTGTCAACCATCCATACTTCTCGCATTTTTTCTCATACTTCATTTGAGAACCATTTTGCTCAACGATAACTCTGTCTGATAATTCCACTATCATATTGAAATAGTTTTAGAGTTGTTAAATTGTTTTGATGTTTTCTTTAAGAAAGTCACGGTCAAAGAAACTTACTTGTTGTGTGAAGAAAGTCAACGATTCGCTCCATAACAGAAGTGCATTTGTTGGACTTGGCCCTGGATAATTCCAAGTGCCGACCAGTTCTCCATTTTTAAAAGAGCCATATAAATATAACATTGTATAAATTGCTTCTGTCTTGTCAAGATAAACAAAAGAAATTTTATCAATTCCATTAGATTGAATGCCGTTAAATAAAATATTTAAACGATACATTATCGGTGTCCACGCGTCATAAGTAAAACCAATTACCTTGTCCAGTTCACATAAAAAAACTTCAGCTGTTTTATTTTTAGGTGTGATATCAATGATAATTGATTCGTTATTTTTATTGTAATACTCCGATACATCAAGTGTCCAACCGATTGGAGGATTGTCTGTAGGTTTTAGTTTGTCAGCAAGAAGGTTAGGAATTATACCCCAATTACATCCTGCAAGTTTTATATGCTCTTTAAACTTTAGTCGCAATTGTGTCGCGTCAGGAGTTCGTTCGTAAAGTGAATACATAGCTTGTCAATTTTAAACGGTAATGCTGTTTGTTCAGAGCGCAATTATGGCTGATAATTAATAAAAAGGGGCCTTTCCAATTACGCATGTACTTTTCATTGCGCAACAAAAGTATTGAAAATAAACGCGAAAACTATTTTCTGTAAAATATAGATAAACATTTTGTGGATTCATAAACCTGAGTCGCTTTAGGGTCTTCATTTGTTTTTGTTATTAATAGAGTATGAGAGACAAAAACATTACTTATGTAAACAACACAACTAAGTATACACTCATAGTTACGCGATCTCCTATAGCAACCCGCAAACCTCAAAACAAAAATTCGATACCACCTTTGCGAACAGTTAGGGCATACTCACTGCAGGATCCAGCAAAGGTTCCACCGACACTACGGTCGATGCATGTTGTCCAACATGGGCTTCATTGTTGGCATTGGATTCAGTACATTTTTAATCGCAACCAATTTTTCAATTTATTGCTTCTTCCTTATTTTATCAATCTGCTTTTTCGAATTTTCCGCTATAAATCCATTCTTATCTTTTGCAATTGCCATTTCATAATATTTTATTGCTTCTTCTTTTTTACCTATGTTCATTAAACTTTCTGCATAGCTGTCGTAGGTATTTGCCGACTCCGGAAACAGTTTCATGTTTAGCTCTAACATGAAACTTGCTGTTTTCAAATTTGTTAGCATGATGCGGTAAGCTTCAGCATTAATAGTAACTTCTAACTGGTCGTGTACATAACGATGTAATGGATTGTTTTTATAATCGTTGGCATATTGAAATGCTTCTTCATTTTTTCCACTTTCTAAAAGTTCATTTAAAAAAACCAATAATGGTTTTTCTTTTTGGTAATTATAAATGGCATTCATTGCAGGGTCAATGTTGTTATAGAAATCATCAAAACTCATATCGGTGGCCAGTTCGGGTGATGTGAATTTACGTTTATCGCGTGCATCAAAATCCTGCCACCATAACCAGCTAAGGTTTACCTGCAACTTGCTGTTAGGCAAAGTTTCTGTTTTTGTATCGCCATAAAAATTAATATTTTCGGATGTGGGTTCGCCCACGAAAATTACTTCGGTATATTTTTCTAATGCGTTTACCAGGTTTTGACAAGCAGAAAAAGTTCTTCTGCCAATGATGCAAAAGAATTTTCCCTTCTCATTTATTTTTCTTGATTTTATAATGCTGGTAACAGTTTCTTTATTGTGATAATTATTTCCGCCACCGTTCATCCTCACATCTAGAATTAGCTGATGCACATTATTGCTGTCAATAAAATTTACCATGCGTTTAAAAAAGTCTGCTATCGTTTTCTTTCCGTCATTTGATATAACACTGTGCCGTACATAAAGCGTTTTGCTTTCAGGCAAGTATTCCATATATCGATAAGCATCAGGTTCTTTCATCCATAAGGGCGTGGAATTATTTTTTCGCGCTTCCATCCACTCATCAGTAGCTTCAAGCCCTGTCATGCCCGAATATTCAAAATCTATTTTTTTAAAAACAACACTTGCTTCCTTACCGTCTTTTAAATATTTTATAGTAACCTCATCAGCATTAGTAGTTATGTTTTGAGTTTCTAAATATTCAGGAATTTGTAAAAAGAAAGGGCAATTGGATTTAAATCCCTGCTCGTTTTCATAAGAAACCAATGGCCGGACAGCTTCTATTGCATCATTTGTTTTCATGTTTCCAATCATGGTTACTTTTCCTCAGATGCAACCTGCATAGCCTTTATCAGCACTTTTAATATAAAGGCCATCACTAAACCAATACAACTCGAATGGATAACGGTGCAAAAGTGAAATCGTACCGGGCGCCTTTTCATTGCTCAAGCTTCCATGTTGATGCAGGTTGAAAGTATTAACCTGCGTATGTCCAATGTGAAACAAGGCAATAAGTTTTACAAAACCTGCTAATGCCTGTTCATTGCTCATAGAGGGCAACTGTTTATTCAACTCATCGGCCTGTTTATCCCAATCATCAGCTGTGATGTTGTAAAACAGATTTGAATATTTTGTGTGAATGGTGGTTTTTAAATATTTTAAATCTTCTTGTAAATGATTTGCGTTTGTTTGTTGGGCTTGTGCATAATTCACTAACAAACAAATTACTACGAATAGAATTGTTTTAAGTTTTATTTTTTTCATTTTATTTTTTAATTAATTTATTTGTAAACTCCAATTCCAAATCAACATTGTTTATTTTATCCATTGCAGTTGGCAGCACGGTATAATTTGGAATGATTCCCCTGTCTGTGTATTGATAATCTTTTACTGCTATGCGATAATTCATTAAAGGAATTTCAATTCTTATTTTGGAATTGGGTAATGTAAAATCCGGTGTAGGTCCTGAACAATTGCCATAATAATTGCCTCCGCTTTCTTCGCCTATAAAAATTGCTTTGGTGTGAAATTGAAGAAGCGATAAAAATTCGCTTGTGGTAGAAAAACACCACCCGTTTATCAATGCATAAATATTACCTGTGAATGTTGGCATGGAAGGATGTTGAATACCTACATTGGGATGTTGTATGTTATCAAATGTTCCTTCACTATTTGCTTTCAACATTCCTTTTGGCGCTTTCATGTCGGGCCTGTTGGTGTATTGAAAAAAATTAAAACTTTCTTTATTCATTCGTAAAGATTTATAGTAATCAAACTCATGATTGATAAAATAGGAAAACAAAATTTTGCCGTACTCGTCTGTTCCGCCTCCGTTATCACGAACATCAATAATTAAATTTGAAATATGGTTTGCGTCCAACTCTTCAAAAGACTTTTTTAGAAATTTCTCATAATCCATTTTGTGTTTTTTAAACTCTCCTTTATCAAAAGTTGTAATTCTTAAATAGGCAGAAGATTTATCTTCACTCATGCTAAATTCCGCAGGCTTCTGTGCATCAATTTCCGGATAGCGCTCTTTTCTTAATTCATTTAGTTTGTCAAAAAATAATCCTTGCAGCTTACTTGTTTTAACAGTGGTTTCATTTTGCGAAATGTATTGCACCTCATAAGTTTCAGAATAGCCATAAAGCATAAAAAAATATCTTGTAAAATAACGGGAGCTCGAAAGCAAGCGATATTTATGAGTTACATTATTTCCATCTGACGGAAATATCAAAAGAAATTCTTTGATAAAATCCGTTATGGAGTGTCCGTTGATAGCAATGATTTGTGCCCCCAAAAATTCTTTATCACTTAGTGTTGAATAATTCCGTTGGACATATAATTTATCGTCAGCATAATAAACCCTGAACGGAATGGCAGTGGCACCTTCGTCTAATGAATCCAATTTAACTTTTGGAGGAACTACTTTTAAATGCCCGTCACCAATTTGTGCTACAACTTTGCAAAGCACAATCATCAATTCACTATTTGTCATTTGGTGTGTAATAGAAGAGGAAGTCGCCTCAAATATGGAATCCATTTGAGTTTTTGATTTAAACAAATAAAGCCCGGGATGCCCTTCTTCCAAAGAAGTTCTGAATACATCAAAGTCCTGTTTTAATTCTTCGACAGAATAAATTTCTTTTATGATATCTTTCTTTTGTCCACGGGAGGATAAGGAAAGCGAAAAGAATATTAGAAATATTAAGTTGAGTTTCATACTTGTAAGTTTTTAATTGTTCAATAATTTTTTTCCCTTTTTAGTATTTAATTAATCAGGTTATGCAAGCAACGCTTTTTCATAAAATATTTTAGCTTCAACTTTAAGTAATATTTATTTTCGAAACTCAGCATAGTTGTCAATTGAAATTTATTTTTTTGGCTCCAGAATCCAGGTTTTTACATAATCCAAATACTCCGGAATTGGCTTCGGTTTACCCTTGATAAAACTGAGTAAGTTGAAGTTCAACAATTCAACAGAATCATCAACGGTTTGGATTAGATGACCTGTATTTTTGAACTGATGGATTCTAAAAAAAGCTGTGGTTTTAAGCGAATCATTCAATTGTAAAATAGATTGTTCAACAGGAATGTGAGAGTCCTTTTCACCATAAATAAACAATAGCGGAACACTTAGATTTCTCCAATAAGGGATGGGCTCAAAAACACTTTTACGATAATGATTGAACATCGGTTTCTTGAGTGAATCTTCCGGTAAAAGTTCGGGGTTATAATCAAAATCTTTAAACCATTTACGGTCTTTATATTTTTGTTTTAACAGGATAACCTTTTCTCTTCCTTCAAATGTGGCAACATATTCAGTTATGGAGCGATTATAATTGAGAATCTCTTCAATATCATTTACTGCATATCCCGATTCAGCAAGTTCTCTTCCTTTTTGAAATAAATCTGATTGATAAGGCGGCACTAAAGGACAAGAAGTGCAAACCGTAAATGACACATTATCCAGATGCTGTAAGGCAATCGGTACAACCCACCCTGCCTGACTTATTCCTAATATTCCTGCCTTGCTTTTGTCAATGTCGGGGCGATTAATTATAAACTTATACGTTGCTTGTAAATCTGAGGCAAGTAAATTAAAATCAGGGTTTTCATCATAGATTCCTTCCGAATCGCCTACACCTCGTTTATCAAAAATAAAAACAGCTATCCCGTTTTTTGAAAAATACTCCCCATAGGGCGTATAATAAAATGAGCTTCTCACACCTTTTCCGGAGCCATGGGCAAGCACGATAAGAGGGTATGGCGGTGGTGTTAACGGCTTGTAAAATGTGCCGGTGAAACGAGTTTGTCCAATATTATATTGAAGGGTTTCTGTATTATACTCATGCTTGCACGAAACTAAAGCCATACATACCAATATCATTATTAAGTTGAATGTTTTTAAGCTAGTTATCATAACTCTGTATTTAATTATTATTAGAACTCCTAAGCACCTTTGTTGTTAGTTTAACAAGTAATTCCATCAAAGTTGCTTTATGGTTTGTTTAGCTTAAACATAAATAATCTGCTAACAGAAGATACGAAATAAGCATATTGTTTTTTTCATTATTTTATGATTTTGTTTCAAAATCTCCTCAATTACCTTTAATCAATTTTGCAGTTTTAAAATTTTCATTAGAATTTATTTTGCAGAAATAAATTCCTCTATTTAATTTATCTAAGTCAATGCTGATTTTATTTTTACCAGGTTGAAGATTTGTTGTTGAAATTGTTTTTACTTCTCTGTCCGTCACATCATTAATTGAAATAGAAATATTTTTTGTTGCTGATAAATTAAATTCTAAAGTTACTGTAGCAGAAAATGGATTTGGGAATACGGAAAATTCCGTTGTTGGACTATCGTAAATACCTGTGTTAATGTTGTTGAATGTATCGCTGAATTTTGCCACTATCAAATTAGGATTAAGGCAGCATGGCACATATAGTAAGGTGTCCCATGGTGCAGAGCTTTGTGCTGTGCCTGTAAGATAAAAGGTGCTGTCGTTTGCTAAAGCAAGTCCTAAACCGGCATCATCAGAACCGCCTCCCATAACACGAGCGTAAGCTATAAGCCCATTGGAGTCATAGCGTGCAATAAAACAATGCGCGCTTTGAGTGAAGATTGGCACTTGAATGTTATCGAAATTTGCAAACAAAACATTGCCTCCAAGAAAACCTGTTATCACTGTATTGCCGTTTGCATCTGCGATGATGTCCCAGGCTTCATCATTCACAAGGCTTCCACCATGACGAAGCCACAGAGGAGTGCCGACAGCATTTACTTTCAACGTAATTACTTCATGGTCGAACATGGTGTATCCATTAAAATATTGCAAACCGAATTGCACAGTATCTCCACTGGCATGACCCGTAATATAACTATTCTCGCTGGCATCAATTGCCAAGCCATTAATCCAGGTTCCGTTAGTGCCTCCACCATTGCTTAGCCACTGGCAAGTGAGGTTAGTATCAAGCTTCAATTCAAAAACATTAAATACCGATGCGTTGGCAGTAAAACCATTGAGTGAAATGTTGTCGAAGAATGCTCCGCCTACATAAATATTTCCGGAGCCGGATGCTACTTCAACTTCTCTCGCCTCCTGATGGATGGCACTAACATCATTTAGCTGAATGAGGTCTGTGAGTGTTCCATCAGGAAGGTAACGAAGCAAAATTCCGCCATCATAAGTTAAGGATAGCGTATCGAAAATGTTAGTTCCATCTACAGTTCCCACAACAACAATGCGTCCTTGGTCATCTATGTCAATATCATTGAAGCCAGCACCCAAACCTGTGCCGCCACCGTGTTTCATCCACTGAATGTTTCCATTCAAATCATACTTTGCCAAAAACCATGACGGCTGTTACCGGGATACGTATATGAAATTGTATCGAAGGTGACCGTGGGGTTAGCGATTTGTGTTCGGAATGCACCACACACATATACTGCATTGTCGGCAACAGACACCTTCACCGATGCTTCCTGAATATCCACAAAGCCGGGACCGCCAAATGTTCGCACCCATTGCACAATACCGGCAGCATCATATTTTGCAAGGCATCCATCTTGCTGAGCAGGAACAAAAAGCCCGGAGAAGTAACTGTCTATTGCAAGATGTCCGATTACATAGGCGTTACTATTTGAGTCGGCATCCACAGCGGTGCCATTTTCGTTTGAACTGAATGGTGTTGAACCGGCATCACGAATCCATTGAATTGATTGTGCATTGAGATTATGAGGAGTAGTTATTGACAGAATAATTCCTGAAAATAAAATGGTAAATAATTTATTCATGATTTTAATTTTTAATCAATTTAATAGTTTGTAAATTTTTATTCGATTTAATTTTACAGAAATAAACTCCATTTGTTAAATCTGAAATATCAATAGAAATGTTGTCTGTACTTGTATAAGAATTATTTATAGAATTTAGTTGTGCTTCATTTCCAAGATTATCATATATCAGAATGGAGATGTGATTTTTCACTTCCTGGTTGCATGATAAGTTTATTATCGAACGTGCTGGATTGGGATTTAAAGTAAATATATTTTTGACAAAATGAGGGTCAATAATTCCTGTTAGCCCGCCTCCATTATTGGTAAAAAAAATTTTACCCGTTTGCCCAACTGACCAGCCGCATACATTATCTGCAAAACAAACATCATACAAATCGCCTGTGAAAGTAACGGGTTGATTTATCCAGTTATTTCCTCCATCAATTGTTCTGATAATTTTTCCTGTGCCAACAGCATTGCCAATTTCTGAAGTTGTAAAATGTACAGCAAATAAATCGTTTGTTGTACCGCTTGTTTGTATCAGCCAGTTGTTGCCGCCATCCATTGTTTTTAAAATCAAGCCACCGTAACCAACAACATATCCTGTGTCGGCATTTACAAATGATACACTCCGCAATTCATTTGTTGTGCCGCTTATTTGTGGTGCCCAGTTACTTCCACTATCAATAGTTTTTAAAATAGTTCCGTTAAAACCTACAGCAAAAGCAATAGAATTATCTATCATTATAATGCCCGCTAACTCAACAGTAACATTACTGTTTTGTAAAACCCAGTTAGCACCACCATCAGTTGTGGTGATGATTAATCCATTTTGTCCTGATGCCATTCCATTAAGCGAATCATTAAAATGAACATGAACCAAATGTTCGGTTGTAATGCTTGTTTGATTTGTCCAGTTAAGTCCACCATTTACAGTGTGCAATATCAATCCGGTTTCACCAACAATAGTACCATGCAATGAATCAACAAAAAACACATCGCGTAAAAATTGAGTGGTGCCGCTAGTTTGTGATGTCCAGTTTAATCCTGCGTTTGCGGTATGCTTAATAACTCCGTTTGTTCCAACCGCAAAACCATTTTGATTGCTTGTAAAAGAAACACCAAGCAAAGTTTCTGCTGTGTTGCTGATTTGAGGAGTCCATTGGCAAAAGGTATTCAATGAAAATAAATTCATTAAACAAGCAATCCACAATTTATTATTTCTTTTCATGTATGAGTTTTAACAAGAGCGTAATTTTGTATTTAATTTATGGCTTTAAAAAAGCTACACTCGAAATTTTATGTTCACTCATTAAGTTTATCCAATATTTTCCGGCACCAATTCTTTGAACATCTATTTTTATTGCTCCAATAGATTTTTGTTCTGATGAAAGAATTATTCTTCCTGTTTCATCAATTATGCTCCAACCGTCAATTATTTGAGATTCATTTTTAGATTGAATGCTAATCGAATTTTCTGTTGGGTTTGGAAATATGGCAAAAATATTGTCTTGACGAATTTCGTTCACACCTGTTACCAGGCACAAGTTGTTGCTGCCCTCATCATGACAATAAAATTGGTTAGGCGAAACATTTGTAATCACATCAGTTTGTCCGCTTGAGAATATAAAAATAACAGAATCAATTAGCGTTGCATTTCCAAGACCGAAATGCACACGCAAATCATTCTGACTTTGAAAACTATTTTGAGCATTTATTTCTCTTAATTGCCAAACCGGATTTCCATTGATGACCGCTTTTAATTTTACAATGGTTCCTATTGCAGATTTATTGGAAGCAAAACCGTTGCATTTAATATTTGCCCAATTGTTTGAATTGCCGGAAGTATTTTCAAACAAAGCGCGTCCTGCATTTTGTCCATGAAAAAATAAATCGAGATCGCCATCATTATCATAATCACCGTTGGTTACTCCGCAACTACTAATGCTCCCTATACTTATTGCCGGAGAAAAAGCCAGACTACCATTGTTTAAATACAATTTTGATGTGGATGCATCGGCAGTAATTACAACATCAAGGTCGCCATCGTTATCATAATCGCCCCAGCAGTTGGTCAGATTTTGTGTAGTGGTTGTAAAAGGAGCTATATGCGAAAGATATGCACCCCCGGTGTTTTCATACAATCTGGTTTGCGCACCTGCATAATTTGTAAGACATAAATCCAAATCGCCATCGTTATCAGCATCAATAAAATTATAACACTGCCCGTCCTGCTGCTGAGTTGCAAATAATTCTGTAGTCATTAATTGAAGTGTATCCAAACCGGTTTCCACTTTCATGTTTTTATAACAGTAATCGAAGCCAGGTGTGCCTCCGGGTCCGCTTGCAATAAACAAATCCATGTCGCCATCTAAATCATAATCGCTCCAATAAGGAACGGTATATGTATCGGTAATGTCAGTAATTGCATAACCAATAATGTTTTGTGGAGTTACAGAATTATTTGTGTTTAAATAAAGTTTGCAAGGAAACGGACCTGCCGTGTGAAAAGCCGCAGCGTGAGCGTAAATAAAATCGAGGAAGGCATCGTTGTTCCAATTTCCAATAGCGCAACCCCACGAAGGAAAAGCATTAAGGTTTGCAATCTGTGCAGAGATGTTTGTAAATGTTCCTGCTCCATCATTCAAAAAAGCACCAGAGGGTTTTTCTGATATGATACAATCTATATCACCGTCATTATCCAGATCGGCCCAGCTGCTGCCACCTTGTGGCTCTAACGGTGTGTAAGGCAAATCAGCAAGTGCCGTGAAACTACCGTTGCCATCGTTACGGAAAAGTTTATTAGGATAAGCAAACAAATCGATATCACCATCGTTATCAAAATCAATCCAGGCCGCACCTTTGTAAATTCCGTTTGACGTAAAAGTTGTAACAGGGTTTGTTCCATTTATAACTTTTGTAAACCCGCCTTGTGCATTTGCAAGCATACAATTTAAAAATTGGATTATTGCAAACAAGAAGAAGACATATTTAATTTTCATACCCTTATTTTTCAGCAAAATAATGTGTGATAAATTTAACTTAAGTCATCACCGATAAAGTATTACTCAATTCAATCTGATTTTGTTTTGATTGCGGTAAGCTGTTGGAGTTACTCCCACAATTCTGCGAAAGGCGGTATTAAATGTATTCTTTGTATTGTAGCCAACGGTGTAGGCCACTTCAATAATGTTCATTGATTTTTTATCTGAATCGAGCAGCAATTGTTTAGCATCTTCAATGCGTAACATATTGATGTATTCAAAAAAGTTTACTTTGTAATACTGATTGATTACTTGTGAAACATAATGTTTGGCAACTCCTAGTTTTATAGCAAGCGTTTCTAATTTCAATTCACTCTCCCGGTAAAGTTTCTCATTCAACATCAATTGCTTAAGGGCTTCCGCTAATTCATTACCTATATCAGCAGTGAGTCCTGAATTTTTGTATTTTACAGAACCCAAATCATTAAAAGATTCCGGTTCAGTTAATTCTTCCGTTTTGGGAACAATGAAAACATTTTCTTCAGGCTGGCCTATTTTAATATTTGCCGTATAATCATAAACTAAAGTATGATCTTTTTTTTTGTCAGGATTGCTTTCTGCAATATTTTCTTTGTAAGAGAAATAAATGTTTTCAAGATTTAATGATTCTGTAACAGGAAAGCCATCAAGAATTTTTTTCTTGCCGTAGGCCATATAAATTATTGAAACAATGCTTACACACATTCCGGTGGAAACGAAATAATCTGTTGTCAATGTAAACCACGATTGGCGCACCATGATGAAGTATGAAATGTAACAAGCAGTGTAAAAACCAAATAGCCCCACAATTATTAAAAGCCAGTTGTTAATATGACCTATGCGTTTTTCTTTTTTGATTTTTAAAAGTATCACTATAAAATAAGCCGTCATGTGAGCCATGATAAGATAGGTTACATACTGCAAATCGAGCACAAAATATTTTATCATCTTATAGTGATATATTTTAAGATTGGCAGTGCTTAAATAATAAGGCAGCATGAAAATAAAAATAGCGATAGCCGGAATGAAGTGGAAAATATATTTCGATTTCTTTTTGTTTTCCGAAAAAACATAATCAACATAAATCAATAATAAAGGGCCAAATAAAAGCTGAATGGTTAAACTTATGTTGCATAACTGATGATATTGTTCTTGCAATCCCGTCCAGAAGAAAACGTATTCGAGAATGATAATTGATTGAGCTAGTAGAAAAAAGGTGATGATTAAGTCGGCAGTATTTTTATTTTTTATTGCTAAAAACGAAAAGATAACAGAGTGTACAATCCCGAGGAATGCAAAACCATAAAAAAGTAAGATGGGTAAACTCATTTGTTTTCTTTTTGGTGCAAATAAGCTAAAAAACCTAACGACATTGGTAATTCCCGATAAAACATGACCTCTTGTGTTATAAAATTGAAAACCTAACATGCCAAGAAGGGCTTTGAGCGAGGGAGAGTGCAATGCAATGTGCAGTGGAAAAAACATAAAATTTCTTGGCTGGTTGGTTGAGTTTAGCAGAAAAGTTTGTATGGGATGCGGTGTCCTTTTTCTGTTCATTCAATGCTCGAAAGTTTGAGTTCGCACGGACGGTTTAGCATTGCAGGTAACGTTTGTGTTTGCGCAGTGGTGCGGTTTCAAAGCCGCGTCCTGTCCCCGACATCAAAGCGTGGACCGAAGATATAAACTTTGGGCTACACCTCAACGCACCATTGCGCAAACATTTTGTTGGGTGCTAGGCGTTTTGTCCACCGTTATAACTTAAACAGTCAAAGTCAACTTTGTCCAACGAGTCAAGTTCAACCAATAAGTCAAGGTGAGACGAAAACGTCCAGCAACGAAAAGTTTAAAATCTGTCAATTAGATAAGTCTTTCTCGGAGTACAAGAACCACTTTTTGTCAATTTTGGCAAACACAAAATCGATATTAATTCCATTGTCAACCCCACGTAACTCGATTTTGACCGTGTCACCATAGGTTGTAATTTTTTGAGTATAAGCGTCAATTTCTCTTGTTGCAAAATTGTCGCTGTAAGCGAAGTCAGCATGTTGCCATTCAGTCTTGTTGATAACTATACTTTCACCGTCTTCGGAAGGAATTGTCCAAGGAAATTTTACTCGCTCAATTTGAAAAAGAGAGTCACTTTTAAACTTATCAAAGAATTCATTAAAACTCTCTCCAGATAAAGAGTCTGACGTCTTTGTTTCAGCTGACTTAGTACCGCAAGCTGTCAAAAGTATTATCCAAATATAAAAGGTTGTCTTAATAAGTCTTTTCATTGTCGTTACGAAAATTTTGTCGGCTTGGTCGTCACTGTCCACGAGCCGAA